>CACXGG010000260.1 GCA_902767145.1 Oscillospiraceae bacterium
ATCCACTACAACAGCGGCGCATCCCAGATCATCCTTGAGAAGAAGCATGCCACAGGCGTAAGGCTTGAGGACGGTACAGTAGTTTCTGCCGACTACATCATCCCTACAGTAGATACAAGGCTCCTCTTCGGTAAGCTCCTACCCGAAACATATATGCCCAAGGAGCTCAAGGCTGCTTATAACGAGCCTTCCAAGTATCCTGCCACATCCGGTTTCCAGATCGCTTATGCTGTAAGTGAGAACTTCAATATCGGTGAGACTGTCTTTATCGAGATCGAGCCCCTTACAGTAGGTAAGAGAACATTTAACAGAATGTATGTTAAGGCATACGGCTATGATCCCATCTTTGTAAAGGACGGTAAGCAGGTCATCCAGACATGCATCTCCCAGACAGATGAGGACTTTGATTTCTGGAAGGGCCTTTCAGAATAAGAGTACAGGTCCGTTAAGGAAGAACTTATCGCACAGGTAACAGCAAGGATCGTTGCCGCTTATCCTGAGCTTTCCTCTGACATGGAGTTCCTGGACTGCTGGACACCTCTTACATACGAGCGTTACTGCAATGCATACCACGGCAGCTACATGAGCTTTGTTACTACACCTGAAGGCAAGCAGATCAGACTTAAGGGAAAGCTTAAGGGTATCGACAACCTCTACCTTGCAGGCCAGTGGACAAACTCTCCCGGAGGACTTCCTGTAGCAGTTGCCAGCGGAAAGTTTGCAGTTCAGAGATTGCTTAAATCACTCCGTCGGGATATAAATATATAAGAAGCATCTTTTTGCGGAGAAATGATATGACCAGAAAAGAACAGAAAGAAGAAAGACGTAGCGCCATACTCATGACGGGCCTTAACCTCTTCGTTAAGAGAGGCTACTATGAGACGAAGATCTCTGATATCGCCTCAGCAGTTCCCATGAGCACCGGTCTTCTGTTCCACTATTTTGAATCCAAGGAAGAGCTTCTCATCGAACTGGTAAAGATGGGGGCTGCGGCCACAAAGTCCACAGAGAAGATGAGCGAGGTACCGCCGGAAGTATTCTTTGAAGGATTCCTTACAAAACTGTTCGAGTATTCGAAGGAGCAGCCCTGGGTATTTAATATGTTCGTCCTCATGGGACAGGCAAGGCGTGCGGGGATGCCGGAGGAGGCAAGAAAGATCGCTCTTTCTGCCAGCGGAGTTCCCGAGACGGCAAAGATCATAGAGGCAGGACAGAAGAAGGGCATCTTCAGGAAAGGCGATCCCGAACTTCTCGCCACATGTTTCTGGGCTACGGTCCAGGGTATCATGGAGGAGATGGCTCTCGATGAGACCATGTCACCCCCGGATCCCAGGTGGATAGTTGCATTACTTAAGGAATAAAAGAAAGGTCACGGGGACGTGACAAGGAGGGGACGGTTCTTTTGATGTCACATGTATATGTGACAGTCAAGAACCGTCCCCATTCTGTCACGTCCCCGTGTGTCACTTCCTTCCGGTGAGGTAGTAGACCGCCAGCTGGGTCCTGTGGGCCAGGCCTTCCTTCAGGAGGATCTGGCTTATGTAGTTCTTTACCGTTCCCTCTGATATGAAGAGCTTCTCGGCTATCTCCTTGTTGGAGAGTCCTGAGGCCACAGCTTCGATTATCTCTATCTCCCTGGCAGTATATTTATCCTTGTCGAAGTTGCTGTTAGGTCTTATCCCCGCGTCAACGAACTTGTCGAAGATCTCCTCGTCCATGACCCGGGCGCCCTGATGGATAGAGCGGATCATCTGCTTAAGATCCTCCGGCTTATGGTTCTTTATGAAGTAGCCCTTGGCGCCTTCCTTTACCGCCTTGTCCACCAGTTCATCGTCGTCGAAGGTGGTGAGGATCATGACCTTGCCCAGGTTCTCCTCGCAGAAGATCCTGGTGGCTTCGATGCCGTCCATAACAGGCATCTGTATATCCATGAGGACGACGTCGCAGGGAGTCTTCCTTGCCAGTTCCACTGCTTCCTTTCCATTGGCTGCACATCCCGTGACCTCAAAATCGTCATCTATATCCAGGATGATCTTCATGCCGTCCCTTACAAAATCACTGTCATCAGCTATCAGTACCCTTATCGGTTCCATTATCTGCCTCCTTATCCGCTTTGGTGATGGGAAGGACCATATTGATGGTAAATCCTCCCATGGACTCTATATCGATATAACCTTTTACTTTTCTTACACGGTCCTTCATGCCCTGGATGCCCATGCCCTCCTCAAAGCCACCGGGAGCACCTTTTCCGTTGTCTTTTATGGTGGCCCTTACGACTTCACCAAGCACGTTTATGCTTATGGAGATCTCGCTGCATCCTGAATATTTCAGGGCATTTGTTACAGCCTCGAAGGCGTTGTCCAGGATTATCTCCCAGATGTTCTCAGGGATCTGTCTGTCGTCCTGCTTTATCTCAAGGCTGGTCTTTATGCCGTACTGCTCTTCGCACTCATTCAGAAGTGCCTGGAGGGACTTAAGTGCCATCCTTTTTTTGTCGGGTCTTTCATTTCTTATGATGCCCCTGATCTCATCCATGCTGCC
>CACXGG010000261.1 GCA_902767145.1 Oscillospiraceae bacterium
GGGGATAAGGACTGCCTTTTCGCCGGCGGCCTTTATGCCGTAGTATGTTGTTCCGAACATATAGGGGATGAATACAAAGAGGTCGTACTCCTCCTTGTGCTCGCTTATGTACTTTTCGAGGTCAGTGCTGTTGACCATCTCCTGAATGAAGTACTTTTCCTCTTCCTTTGTAGGCATCTCGCCGTTCATGAGCTTTAAGTTGATGGCATCAAAGCCTTTGGTGTCCCTCTTTCTTACTTTGAAGCGACTTACGGGAAGGCCGCCTTCCTCGGTAAGACCTGGCTTGTGGAAGTCCTTGTTCCAGTCGGAGGTGAACTTATCTATACATGTGCAGAGGATCTCGACATCGATGCCGGAAGCCTTTAAGTGCTTTGCTATTCCGCGGAGCTCCATCTCAGCTCCGCCGGGTATCTTATCACCGTACCAGGGCGTAACAAATCCGAGTCTCATTTTGTTTTCTCTCCATATAAATGCGTGTGATTAGATTATAAATAAAAAAGCATGTTTGACAACCCTGAACTAATGTTATAATATCCTTCTCGACGCTATGACGGAGAAAAGTACCTTTAGATATCGCATTACAGAGAGTTCCCGTAAGGTGAGAGGCGGAGCAGAATGATCCAAAGGGAAGAACACTTCACCAGCAGCGATCCGAAAAGTCTTCTTAGTAGGTGAGCCGTATATCCTGCGATAAGGGATCAGAGCAGACCGGTAAAAGGCCGGTAAATCAGGTGGTACCGCGGACTTGTGTTCGTCCTGAACGAGTGATTCGTTCGGGATTTTTTTATTTTACGGAGGAAAGAGAAATGGAAGCAAACATCTACAGAGACAAGGTGATCTCAGAGATAACTGAGAGCGATGTAGGATCAAAGGTAAGAGCTGCAGGCTGGATCGAGAATATCAGGGACCACGGCGGTGTATCCTTCATCGATCTTCGCGACATGTACGGAGTACTTCAGGTCGTTATGAGAGACACTACTCTTCTCGACGGACTTGTTAAGGAGGATTGTATCTCCGTTGAAGGTATCATCGAGCACAGGGATGAGGAGACATACAACCCCAAGATCGCTTCAGGAACCATCGAGCTCGACTGTAAGAGCGTTGATGTCCTTGGAAAGGTAAGATCACAGCTTCCCTTTGAGATAATGACATCAAAGGAGATCCGTGAGGATGTAAGGCTCAAGTACAGATATCTCGACCTTCGTAACAAGAAGGTCAAGGACAATATCGTCTTCAGGTCCAAGGTCATCTCCTTCCTCAGGGAAAAGATGACAGAGATGGGTTTCCTGGAGATCCAGACACCTATCCTTACATCTTCTTCACCCGAGGGCGCAAGAGACTATATCGTTCCCTCCAGAAAGTATAAGGGCAAGTTCTATGCTCTTCCCCAGGCACCCCAGCAGTTCAAGCAGCTCCTGATGGTGTCCGGATTCGATAAGTATTTCCAGATCGCTCCCTGTTTCCGTGATGAGGATGCCAGGGCAGACAGATCTCCCGGAGAGTTCTACCAGCTGGACTTCGAGATGAGCTTTGCAACACAGGAGGATGTCTTCCGTGCAGGTGAGGAGATCCTTACAGCTGCATTCGAGAAGTTCGCTCCCGAGGGCGCTTCCGTTACAGCTGCTCCTTATCCCGTTATCAGCTATGCTGATGCAATGCTCCAGTTCGGTACAGATAAGCCCGACCTGAGAAACCCTCTCCGCATCATCGACGTAACGGAGTTCTTCTCCAGATGTACCTTCAAGCCCTTCATCGGAAAGACCGTAAGAGCCATCAATGTACATGCTAAGCTCAGTAAGGGCCAGCATGAGAAGATGCTCAAGTTCGCCCAGGAGATCGGAATGGGCGGCCTCGGATATCTTGAGGTCCTGGAGGATATGTCCTACAAGGGACCCATCGACAAGTTCATCCCCGATGACATGAAGACAGAGATCAGGGATCTTGCAGGCCTTCAGGCGGGAGATACCATCTTCTTTATCGCTGATACTGAGGCACGCGCAAATTCCTTCGCAGGCCAGATCAGGAACGAACTGGGCGCAAGGCTCGACCTTCTCGAGAAGAACGCTTTCCGCTTCTGCTATGTAAATGATTTCCCCATGTACGAGTACGACAAGGACATCAAGGGTTATATCTTTACACATAATCCTTTCTCCATGCCTCAGGGCGGACTCGAGGCTCTTGAGAACAAGAAGCCCGAAGATATCCTTGCTTACCAGTACGATATCGTATGTAACGGTGTAGAGCTCTCATCCGGTGCCGTTCGTAACCATGACCTCATGATCATGAAGAAGGCATTCGAGATCGCAGGCTACAGCGAAGAGGATCTTCAGAAGAAGTTCGGTGCTCTTTATACTGCATTCGCTTACGGTGCTCCGCCTCACGCAGGTATGGCTCCCGGCGTTGATCGTATGATCATGCTCCTTCGTAACGAGGAGTCCATCCGTGAAGTAATCGCATTCCCCATGAACGGTAATGCACAGGATCTTCTCTGCGGTGCTCCCGGTGAAGTTACAGAGCAGCAGCTCCGTGAAGTTCAC
>CACXGG010000262.1 GCA_902767145.1 Oscillospiraceae bacterium
ATATACGCACTCCCAGAGGCCTGCATAACCAAGGGAAAGTGTGGAATAACCGCCATAGAGAAGCTTTGTGATGGGCTCGCCCTTCTCAAGTCTTGCAAGGGCACCGTGCTGCCACAGGATGGGAGCTGCATCGGAAAGAGTACCTGCAAGTCTGTCGTGACGGCAGCGGAGTGCCTTATGGCAGAGCTCAAGTCTCTCGTCGAGGACCTTCCAGAACTTGTCCTCAGATCTTGTCTCGCTGCATGCTGTGCAGGCAACGTCAACAAGGTTAAGGGTAACAACGCCCTGGTTGAACCTTCCGTAATACTTGGGCTGTCCATTCTCATCGACATAAGGTGTAAGGAAGGACCTGCATCCCATGCATGTGTAGCAGTTTCCGTTTCCGTTCTTGTCCACCTTGAGCTGGAGCATGATCTTCTCAGAGATATAGTCAGGAACCATTCTCTTTGCAGTACACTTTGCTGCAAGTCTCGTAAGGTAGTAATATGTGGAATCCTCATGGATGTTGTCTTCCTCGAGGACATAGATGAGCTTGGGGAAAGCGGGTGTTACATAGACACCGGACTCGTTCTTGACACCGCGGATCCTCTGCTTGAGGACTTCCTCGATGATCATGGCAAGATCTCTCTTGAGCTGGGGGTCCTTAGCCTCGTTAAGATACATGAATACTGTAACGAAAGGAGCCTGGCCATTTGTTGTAAGGAGTGTGACTACCTGATACTGGATGGTCTGTACACCTCTCTCGATCTCCTCATGGAGTCTCTTCTCAACGAGCTCTGAGAGCTTCTCATCATCCAGCTCAAGTCCGATATCCTTCATCTCCTTTGTGACAAGACCTCTGATCTTATCTCTGGAAACCTGTACGAAGGGAGCCAGGTGTGTAAGGGAGATGGACTGTCCGCCATACTGGTTACTTGCAACCTGAGCGATGATCTGTGTTGCGATATTGCAGGCTGTGGAGAAGCTGTGGGGCTTCTCGATCATGGTACCGGAGATTACTGTTCCGTTCTGGAGCATATCCTCAAGATTTACCAGGTCACAGTTGTGCATGTGCTGTGCGAAATAGTCGGAATCGTGGAAATGGATGATGCCCTGGTTGTGAGCCTCAACGATCTCCTGGGGAAGAAGGATCCTCTGTGTGATGTCCTTACTGACCTCACCGGCCATATAGTCACGCTGTACGCTGTTTACTGTGGGATTCTTGTTGGAGTTCTCCTGCTTGAGCTCCTCGTTATTGCACTCGATAAGGGTAAGGATGGAAGCGTCTGTAGTGTTGGACTGACGGATAAGGCTTCTGGTATAGCGGTATGTGATATAGAGCTTAGCTACCTCGAAAGCTCCGTGAGCCATGATCTGCTTCTCAACAAGATCCTGGATCTCCTCCACAGAAAGAGCTCTTGTCATCTCCTCGCACTGAAGTTTAACAGACTGGGCGATACGCATGATCTGCTTCTGTGTCATGCGGTCGCTTTCCTTGGCTGCATTATTAGCCTTGGTAACAGCATTTACGATCTTTGTAATATCGAAATCTACTTCTGTCTTGTTTCTCTTGATGATCTTCATCTTGTGCACCCTGCCCTCATGTGTTTTTGATTTAGCTTAACCATTGTAACAATGTTACAAACGATTGTGAAATGTAAATTTGCTCCAAAATTTGCTCCAAAAATCATTGTTTTCCACAAATATTAAATGTTTTTTGATTGCTCGTTCATTCTAACCATATATTGTGGTGAAGTCAATAACAAACCACTATATATTGTGTTACATTTCAATTGCATCAATAAAAGCCCCATAAACAGGGGCTTTCGGGGTTTTGAGATATTATCTTACCTTCAGGGTAGGTTTTATTTCTTGTAATCGATAGGATGTTTTGAGAAATAATCCTCGGCAAATACCGCATCCTTGTAAAGAACGAACTCGATATTCTTGTTATCGGACAGGAGAGGCTTTACCTCTTTGTAGATATCATTAAAGATCTGCTTTTCCTTTCCGGCAGCGCAGTCGATGATGAAAAGATATGCTGCATTCTTTCCGTGGATCTTGGCAGCCACACCGGCTCTCTCCACATCAGGATTTCCGGAACAGTACTTAACGAGCGCCTTCTTGACAGACTCGCTCTCGGGAGACTCGGGAAGCTCTCCGATAATGATCTTTGTAGCAAGGGACTTGTTGGTAGCTTCCTTCCTTCTCTCGTTCAGGCCGTTAGACCAGTTCTGGAAACCGGGAGTAGATGCGATCTTATCGATCATGAGCCTGGGAAGCTTCAGGGGAACAGGACCGAAGGGATTGATGATGAAGTCCAGCTTCTTGGAAGCTGACTGCTTGATGGCATCCTTAAAGTCCATTATCAGCACAACAGGCTTCTGTTCCCTCTTCATAAGTTCCTTCCATGCGGAAAGAGCTCCGGGATCAGTGAAGAGAGGAAGCATCAGATCTCCCCCGGCCTTTGCATCGTTCATTGTAATAAGGCTCAGGGCCTTCTTTCCGTCGGCACTCTTTCCCTCCTTGGGGATACCTGCCACCATAAACCTTCCGTTGAGGATAGAGGTCATAAATGCCTCTGTATACTTACGGTCCTTTGCAAATCTCTTATACTCAAGGGAAAGACCCAGCACAGCGGGATTCTCCACAGGGACCTTCTTGTCGCCTGTAGTATCGGGCTTTGCGCTGGCCACCACTGAGAACTCGGGGATCGTCTCGGGAACGGGAATGGCAAGTGTAACCACCACTCTCCTGCTCTTGGGATCAGACGAACCTGTGGACTCGCCGCCCTCGTAAGGCTGGATCTCCTTTACCACAGCGGGAGTTACCTTAAAGTCAGGCTTATAGATAAAGACCTTATCTTCTTCCTTCATGGGACCATGGAGATTTCCGACTACCTTAACGTCAGTCTCAACAGTGTCCTGGTCTTCCACCACAAGGAAAAATCTCCTGCCCTCGTTGGGAAGGGACTTTTTTATCTCCTCGATCTTCTTCTCGCGCTCTTCGGCTTCCTCCCTGGACTTTGCCAGAGCCTCTGCCCGCTCATTTGCCTTGGCGATCTTCTCCTCGCGGAGCTGCTGTTCCTCCTGTTCTGTCTCCTCAATGGCAGACATGATCAGTGCGTCAAGGTCATCTATCTCCTCATTCTTCTTATCGTCGTCATTCTTCTTTCCGAAAAGAGCCATATTTATCCCTCGTTTATCAAAAATTCGGTGCTATTATACCACAAGATGGTCAATGGCCTCGATATAACCGGAAAAACCCTTGCCCATGATAGTCTTCGAAGCATAATAGGAAACGTATGATATCTGACGGAAAGGCTCCCTCTCATCCACCTGTGAGATATGCACCTCCACTGTGGGGATAGAGACTGCCTTAAGGGCATCGAGAAGGGCAACGGATGTGTGGGTATACGCACCGGGATTGATAACGATGCCGGAAACACCATCGAAGTAGGCCTGCTGGATATAGTCCACCAGTGTCCCCTCCGAGTTGCTCTGCTTACATTCCACATCCACACCGATGGATGCACAGTGCTCCTCTATCATCTTCACAAGATCAGCATATGTATTACTGCCGTAGATATCAGGTTCCCTGATCCCCAGCATATTAAGGTTAGGTCCGTTTAAAACAAGTATCTTCATAATATCCCTTCCTCCGCGAGCTTCGATATGGCTTCCTCCGACAGGGCCGCTTTATCTTCTTTTCTATCTATACTTACCTTTATATCTGACCAGCTCTCATATCTTTCCCTGCGTTCTTCGTAGAGCTTTCTGACGCCGTCACGCTGTGTCAGGGGACGGTCTTCCGATGCAAGTACGTCCAGGGGCCTTTCGATATAGATGACTATTGAGTTGGCTTTCAGGGCGTTTCTGTTTTCGTCCCTTGTTACGATACCTCCTCCACAGGAGATGACCTTGCCGCTCTCTTTGAGGATATCCTTTGCTATCTCTGTCTCCTTCTGTCTGAAGATCTCCTCGCCGTTCTTTGTGATCTCTTCTGAAGGTCTTATGTTATATCTTCTGTAGTATTCCTCATCCAGGTCTATAAAGTCCCTGCCTGTCCTTTTTGCGACTTCACCTGCAATGGTGGTCTTGCCGCATCCGGGCATACCGATGAAGACGATGTTCTCCATCTTTCTTTTCAGCATCTTTGTGACCGCTCTTATCACTGTCAGGGCTCTCTGTTCGTCGAACCTTCCGTCGCCCTTGAAGATATGGGCTGCCTTGTAGGCCTGGGCAACGAGCATGGAAAGACCTCCTGCGCACTTTATGCCCATCTCTTCCGCCTGGAGCATAATGCTTGTTTTAGCCGGGTTATAGATAAGGTCTGCAACGGCAGAGATGTTGGGGAACTTTTTAAGATCCACGGGAGCCTTTTCTGTATAGGGATACATTCCCACGGGAGTGGCGTTGATGACTATATCCGTATCGGAGCAGACATCGTAGACGTTATCGTAGTTTATATCTCCGGTCCTGCTGACGAATACGATCTTCTTTGCGCCCATCTTCTGAAGGGCTGCCTCCACCGCCTTTGAAGCTCCGCCGTGTCCCAGGACGAGACAGTTTCTGTCCTTAGGGTCTATCTCCCTTTCTTTGAGCATGAACTCAAAGCCGTAGACGTCGGTATTGTATCCGTATGTCTTTCCGTCGTCTTTGAAGACCACGGTGTTGACTGTTCCGATATTGTTGGCGTCACCCATGAGCACATCGCATCTTTTCGCTGCTTCTGTCTTGTAGGGGATCGTTACGTTAAAGCCGCTGTACTTTCTTCCTTCGAAAAGATCATCCAGCTCCTCGGGCTCTCTTTCTATTATTCCGTAGAGATACTCGGGAGCGATGATGTGGTGTATCTCAGGGGAATATGTGTGGGGAAGGGATCTTCCCAGGACACCGAAGAGCTTTTTCTCCTCGTGCTCCTTTGTAAGTTCGAAGATAGTCTCATAGAGCCTGGGGATGTATTCTCTGGACTCGGGGCCGGCTATCTTTGTGAGCTCTTTTACCTTCTCCTTTTCCCTTTCGGGGACACTGACAGGCTTTCCTTCCAGCCTCTTGATCTCCCCGATCCTCCTGGCGATGTTCATGCGCTTCTCTATTACCTTGAGAAGCTCCTTATCAGCCTCATCTATTTCATGTCTGAGATCTTCCAGTGACATCTTATCTCTCCTTTGAAAGCAGAAGGTCGTATATGGCTATGGCAGTGGCAGCCTCTATGACCGGGACAGCTCTGGGTACGATACAGGGATCGTGCCTTCCTTCAATCTGAAGTTTTGTATTCTTCTTTTCCTTAAGGTCCACAGTATCCTGCTCCCTGCCGATGGAGGGAGTGGGCTTTATGGCGCAGTCGAATACCACGGGAGCTACGCTGCCTCCCAGGGTTATGCCGCCCTGGATGCCGCCGCTCCTGTTGGTCCTGAGCTTCAGGTCTCCCTTCCCGTCGAAGATAAAGGAGTCGTTATTCTCGGAGCCCCTAAGTCCCGCTGCCTCAAATCCGTTTCCGAACTCTATGCCCTTTACCGCAGGTACAGCATAGACTATCTGGGCGATCTTTCCTTCCAGTCCGTCGAAGAGGGGACCGCCTAATCCGCCTTCTATTCCATAGACTACAGTCTCGATGATGCCGCCAACGGAATCCTGGTCCATCCTGGCTTCCTCGATGCGTTCCTTCATGTTCTCTGCTGCTTCGTCACTTATGGTGGGGAATTCCTTCTCCTTAACCATTCGAAGTTCTTCCTCGAATGTCTCATCCAGGGGAGCGTGATCGAAATAGGAATCGTCCTTTTCACCTGCTATCTCCTTTACGTGGGAGCAGATGGTGATGCCCCTTTCTGCCAGCTGCTGAAGTGCGATGGAGCCTGCGATACAAAGGGGAGCTGTCATGCGTCCGGAGAAGATGCCGCCTCCGCTCTTTGATGCCTCGCTTCCGTACTTGAGGCCTGCAGTGTAGTCCGCATGGGAAGGCCTGGGCTTGTTCATGATGGAAGCGTAGTCCTTGGGCTTTGTATTTGAATTGATGATATAGCCGTGGAGCCTGCCGTCTTCCTTTTCGAAGATGACCTCGTCCTTCTCCTGTCTTGGAGTGGACCACTTATTTTTTCCGGGAGCTCTTCTCGCCATGAGTTCTCTTGTGTTTTCCACGTCGGGAGATACACCTTCAGGAAGTCCTTCTATGTAGACTCCGATGGTGGGGCTGTGAGATTCGCCGTAGATCTCAAGGCTCAGTACTTCACCTTTGTATAAGCTCTTCATGCTCATGGCATCAGTTCCCTTTCTGTAATTTCCCGAAGCTGCGGGAATGATTTATTGAGACAGTCAAGATCGTCTATATCAACTTCTGCCTTAAGTATAACAGCGATCAGTATGGCGCACATGGCCATCCTGTGATCGTGGTAGGAGGACAGCTTAATGGGCTGTTCCTTTTCTGTGCTTTCGTATCTGTAGACAGTAAGGGTGTCTTCTGTCTCTTCAGTCCTTACGCCGATAGCGGACAGCTGGTCCCTTACAGCCTTGACGCGGTCTGACTCCTTTATGCGGAGCCTTCCGATTCCCGTAAGTGTCAGCTTCCCGAAAAAGAAGGGGGCCACCACCGCCATATAAGGTGCGATATCGGGAGTGTCGGTACAGTCCCAGGTAAGATCCTTTTCTTCTTCATGGTCATGTGCAAATTTCAGGAAATCCACTATAGCCTTATCGCCCTGTCTTGAATCGGGATCCAGGTTAGTCACCTTTATGTCAGACCATTCCTTAAGGCAGAGAAGGAATGCTCCGTTGCTCCAGTCGCCCTCCACTTCAAAGTCTTCGGGGATATATTTCGGATATCCCCTGGTACAGGGATAGAAAGTGTTCCTGTCCGTCTTCACGGGAGATCCGTATTTAAGGAGTGC
>CACXGG010000263.1 GCA_902767145.1 Oscillospiraceae bacterium
GCTCTCGGATGCAACCTCTCCACTCTTAAAGAGCTTTACTGCAGGGATGCTGCTGACGCCGAACTGAAGCGCGAGCTCCTCACACTCATCCACATTGACCTTACCAACCTTTACCTTGCCGTCATAGGCTTCGGCGATCTGGGAGACCACAGGACCCAGCATCTTACAGGGTCCGCACCAGGGAGCCCAGAAATCAACTACTACGGGCACATCGGAATCCAGGACCTCTGACTTGAAATTATCTACATTGAGAACTATCTCTGACATTATCTTTTTCTCCTTTCGTTTTCCTATGTCACTATTTTATAATGATTCTAAATTAAGGTCAACTATAATGTGGAAAACTGGATAAAAAAAAGATCCGGAACTGTTCCGGATCTAAGTGGAGCGGGATACGAGATTCGAACTCGCGACTTTCACCTTGGCAAGGTGACACTCTACCACTGAGTTAATCCCGCGTGATTAGCGACGAAAGTTATTATATGAGGGCAAACGGTTTTTGTCAATAAAAAATACCATTTATTTTGCTTTTGATTATCTAAGTGGTAAAATGCATGTGCAAAAACGGATGGAGGGATAAAATGAAAAAGCCCAAGAAGAAGCGTCATGAAGCGATAAATTTCATAATCATCATGCTGGTCGCAGCAATAGTTACTTTTGTAGCACTCTTTATAATCGCCTACTGTAAAGGCCTTACAAAGAATGTATTTACAAAGCAGACAGAGGAGGAAGTCGTCTTCCCTGAGGATATCGACGAGATAGTCCCTGAGACGACTGTTCCCACCGAGGACACTTCAGTCTACGATAAGTGCCAGGAGATCGTCAGCGTTTGCTCCACTATCACCAACATGGCAAATAACGAGGAGCTTGAAGTAACCATGAGCGACGACGGAGCCTTCATCTACCAGAATGCGGAATATAAGCTCGTATCTGTTCCCGAGGGTCCGGATTATACAAGACAGGTCTACTACTACCAGAACGGAGTGCTCATCGCAGCCAGCTACTTCACAAACGAAGGATCCACAGAATTCTTCTTCAACGAAGGTTCCCTGATCATCTGGAGACAGATGGATGCCCAGGGCGCTGAGCTGGAGGCCCACACAGACAGGGAAGATCCCCAGTTCACCACATGGGAGCAGGAGATCACTTCCGCTGCAGCAGCTTTCTGATAACAGGCAGAAACTAAAACAAACAAAAAGAGCTCTTCACACGAAGAGCTCTTTTCTTATGTGGAGCAGGCTACGGGGCTCGAACCCGCGGCATTCAGCTTGGGAAGCTGACACTCTACCAACTGAGTTAAGCCTGCGTTTTCGGGGCTAAGCGGATATGTCCGCTCCCGCAAAAATCTATAAAATCATAACACATCTCATGGGTAAAATCATCCGTTTTATAAGGAACCCAGAACTGGTTGTCAGAGAAATTAGCCCATACCAGAAGATATGCACACCGTACTCCCGCATCATCGAGGAACAGTGCCTCAAGAAGTTTGCTGTACCAGTCCTTCACTGCATTCCCTGAAGGAGCCAGCCCCTCAAAGTACCCGGCCTCCGGGTTGGAGTCCAGTGTCCTGGCACCTACTTCAGTGATGGCATAGACCTTTCCGTGGTCGGAGGCGCACTCAGCTATCACCTTGAGCGACTCAATGAGTTCATCGAAGAAGCCGTCCCCCTCATGAGGTCTGTCGTTATACTGGTCCAGCCCCATGACATCCACATAGTCATCTCCTGGATACCTTTCCATATACTGCTCTGCCGAATGGATCCGGCCGTTGGGTGAATAGCTGTAAAGGAAGTTCTTTATCCCGCAGTCATTTCTTAAGTAGTCGATGGTATATCTGAAAAGCTCTATGTACTTTTCGGGAGAGAGATTTTTGCCTCCCCACCAGAACCAGTCGCCGTTACACTCATGGAAGGGCCTGAATATCATGGGGATCCTCTCGCCGTAAAGGTCAACGCACTCCCTGGCAAAATCAGCGATCTCATTCAGAAAACGCAGGTACTTGCCGTTAAGGTCTCCTCCGGGAAGGATCCTCTCCCCCACATTTCCGTCTGTAACGTTGGGAGAGTAGTCATAGAAGTCATCGCCGCCCAGTGAGAAGTTGGGCATATGAGAGGAAAGGGTTACGATGACCCCCTCCTTGTGGAGCTGCTTCACAGTCTTTATGAGATCAGCCTTGTTGCCTTCGTATCCGAAGAATCCCAGGGTATCCACACCCACAACTGCAGGATGCACACCCACCAGGTTCTTCACGTCAGACTGGGTACCGTCGCGCCTTGTAATGCTCACTCCGATATGTCCGGCATTCTGATGGCCGAAGAGGATCGTATCGGAATACGCTTCGTCTTCCAATCTCTCAAGAAGTGATATAGCAGCAGGCTCTCTGATATCCCTGTCCATAGTCTTACTTGTATTTTTTCTGGAAATCCCCGAACGGATCGGAGATGTCTGATATGTCTCCTCCCAGGTTCTGGATGGCAGACATCATCTCATAGAAGAGATCCCTTGAGATAGTATCCTGATGGCGGTTGATATAGGATTTCAGCATGGGCACCGCCTTTATATCGCCGTAGTCAGCGATACAGATAACCGCATAGATCTTGTTCTCCATATATCTGAAAGCCATTCGAAGGATGTCATAGATCTCATCCGACTGGGCCTTCTTACCGATATTAGTGATCATTATCACCAGATCCTCGCAGGGTCCCTTAAGTCCTGTATCCTTATTGTCCTCAAGATAAGCCTTCATGAGAGGCACAGACTCCGAAGGGAAGCTCTCTATATATTCAGCGATAGAATCTGCAACGAAATCAGGCACCTGGTCATAGCTCATGAAGCGGGAAAGCACATCCTTGAGAAGGCTGCTGTCATTCATGGCTGCCAGTACATTAAAGCATGCCTTTACCTTCTGGAACTCCATCTCAAAGAGAAGATCCTCATCCTTAAGCTCCGCATCTGTCCATGCAGCAGAAGTGATAACATCAAGGGCATAGGACCTTACGGCAGAAGAGTCATCACAGGAAGCAAGGGCATTTACTACAGAAGAGGGCACTCCCCTGTCCAGCTCCAGTGCGCAGTACTCAAGAACAGAAGTAAGTTCAGAGAAAGGCAGTGTCTTAAAGTATTCGTTCATGGACTGACCGCCCAGAAGGTCGGAAGGCTCAGCCTCCATCTGCCTGCTCTGCTCCTCGGTCTCCTCCATTGCCACCCTCTGCAGGTATGCCTCATATGTGGCATCATCCTCGTTCGGGGGCTTCTCATACATCCTGTCTGCGAATTCGTCTGTCTTCTGATCTAATATAAGACCTGCAATCTGATCGTAGCGGTCCAGGACTTTCTTTATCTCGTCTCTCATCATTACACTCCAATAGAAGTTTTTCCTATCTGATTATATATCTTACAGAAACGAAAAACAAAAAAACATCAAAGCCCCGCCCCCAGGGGACTAAAACCGCCAAAAGCCCATTTTAGTCCCCCGAAAAACGTAAAGGCCAGCAAAAAGTACGCCAAAAGTACGTTTCACGGGCCTTTAGTGATACTTTTTTGGTACTTTTCCCGAAAGTACGCAAAAAGTACGTTTTTGAGGGGCCGTGGCGTACTTTTTCGATACTTTTCCGGAGATCAGGAAAAGATCCGGTCTGATCTTTCGTTCAAGCGAAAGTTATATATACACCCTTACATCTCATTAACGTATTTGTTTACGCGGTCGTTGAGGAACTCGACGACTTCCTCGGGGGAGACATCGCCTGCGTAGTAGGGGGCGGTCTCCTCGATCACGAAGGTAACGATCTGGGGATCTTCGTAGTAGTAGGTCTCTATGGTGGACAGGCAGTCAAGGAAGCTCTGCTCCATGCTGTCTGATGCGATCTTGTCGTGGTAGTAGGTCGTTTCAAGGAATGCATTGTCGCTGTCGATCTTGCCCTGCAGTTTCTCGTTGTGCTTATCTGTGATCTGGGGGATGGTGCTCTCCATTATGTCCCTGTTGGTGATGATGTCGCTTAACTGAAGGGTTCCTTCTTCAAAGCCCGCACCTCCGAACAGGAAGTTCAGGAACTTCCTGCATCCTTCTGTCCTGTCAGTGGAGGCTGCGACGGAGATGGTCTCCAGGGCCCTGAACCTGGGACCTGAAGCATCGACGGAAGGCGTTCCGATAAATGAATACTCACTGTCTCCGTCGTAGCATGCGCAGATAAATCCGTAGTAGTTGCTGCATCTTGTATAGATGGATTCACCTCGGAACCTGTTGTCCCAGTCCTCCAGGAAATCCAGGGGCGTGCTGTCGTAGTCGTCGTACTGGAAGTGATCCCTCGCATATTCGATGGCTGCATAGAACTGCTCCGTTCCGAAATCTATAGTATCCCCTTCGATCGCCGCTTTGGTATCTATGCAGGAAAGGACAAAGGTGGCCTTGTTGTAGTATGCGGATGAAGGGTAGTCGTATGGGGAGAACCCGTTAAGGTCCTGCGCTACCATATTGTCGTAGTCCTCGAAGGTTATGCCCACGGCTCCGTCCTCAAGGAAGGCCTTATTCGTTACAAGGCCCTCTATCTCAAGGGTGACCGGAAGGAAATAGAGCTTATCCCCTATATAGGATGCATTTATTATGTTGTCGTACTGACTGTCCATGACCGACTGATCCAGAAATCCCGTAAGGTCCATGAATATATCGTCCCTCATGGCATAGTTTCTCTGGATGCCGATGGCAAGGTCAGGAGCCTCGGAGCCCTTGAGTTCCTGGATCATGGTGTAGAGCTTTTCCTCGTCCAGATCGATATTTCCAAAGTTCCTTCCCACCTTGAAGCCGGTCTTGTACTTGTTCCAGACCCTTATGAGGTACTCATCGTCTGTCTTGTTGAATTCGTAGATGGCATTTGAGAGGTAGACCGAAACATCGGAATCCAGGGGCATCGCCAGCTCAATTACCTGCTTGCCAGCATGGGGATTAGTGTCTGCCTTGGTGAGGATAGTGATGCATTCGTAGTCGTCAAGGTCGGTCTCCGTCCTGTAGTTGGGACAGACGGAGTAGATGACTGTCTTCTCCTCAGAGCAGCTAAGGAGCGTATTATCTCCCGCCAGGTCGCTGAAGTATGGGGAATACCAGTTATTGTCGATGACCGTCTCCTCTGTCATGTTCTTTGAGTCCAGCTTTGTGATGTTGCCGAGACTGTCGATCTTGCAGAGCTCACCGGAGTCGGTCGTCTCATAGTCTGCTACATTGATCCCGCTGTCATCTGACATCGTATAGTCTGTCTGGCTCTTAAGGCTTCCGCTGCCAGGGTCGAATTCGAGTAAGATGTCCTCTCCGCCTGATACATGGCCTATCGTGCAAAGGGAGTCTGATGAGCTGTCGTATGAAAAAGGCTCATAGCCCCAGACACCGTTTATACCTGACATATCCAGCTGTGCCACATAGTCAGTCCCTTTGAACAGATAGAATCCGGGATCGCCAACAGCCCATATGGCTGCGATACAGTATTCTCCGACAAAGTTAGCCTCTGATACTCCAAAACCGTCCTTTTCCAGGGGTTGTCCGGCACCGTCGGTAAATTCGATAAGATCCGTTATCTCTCCCGACTCAAGATCGATCTCCAGCCAGGCGGTCATGAAGCCCTGATTGCCCCAGACATCTGCGATAACATCCGCTGTCTTGCCCTTGGAGTCCACCCTCATATCCATAAGGGAATCGATATAGTAGGGATCACCGTCAGAGATCTCGATCCGGGTCAGGAGCTCGCCATTTTCATCATATGTGTTGAGGACTGTCCTCCTGCAGTCTTCATAATCCACAAAGTCATAAAGGGAATACATGTAGAAGACATAGTCGTCACTTGCTCCGGCACATGCGCCCTGGAGCATCTCCGAGGGTCTTATATCCTTTTCCAGTACGATCCTGGAGGATTCATACCAGGGATCTTCTTCCTTTACCATCTGATTATCAAGCTCTGCAACAGGCTTTGAACAGGACGTAAATAACGAAATAACGACCGCTGCTGCGATCAAAGCTGATAAGGGTTTTGACTTTTTCATAATAAAAGATCTCCTATCACACATTCCATAACTGGATTGTAAAGGAGATCTGATA
>CACXGG010000264.1 GCA_902767145.1 Oscillospiraceae bacterium
CACTACAGATGCCATATAGTGGCATCTGCTGTGACATTTTTTCAAGTTATTATTCTTCTGAAGAAACAGCTTCCAGCTCAGGCACCTGTGTCTTGCTGTCATTGTTAAATATGGGGGCAAGGATAAACAGGATAAAGGGAATGCTGATAAGAAGATGGATAGGAAGATCTGCCCATGTTACTGACTGGTTCTGGATAACGCTTGTATCACCGGCAGCCAGAACTGCGATCAGGTTGTTGTTAAGGAAGTGCATGATAACAGGCACCCAGATATTTCCTGTCTTCATGTAAGCATATCCGAAGAAAATACCGATAGATACACAGGTGATGATCTGTCCGATGAACATCTGGACAGGAGTATCTTTTGTGTAGTACATAAAGTCGATATTAATGTGCCAAAGGGCCCATACAAGACCGAGAAGAAAAACGCCAGGTCTCTTGCCGAACTTGTTCTGCATAACAGGCTGCAGGTAATATCTCCAGCCGTACTCCTCGCCGAAGAAAGCAATGAATACCATGAAATAGTTGAGAGGGAGACTTATTGCCGTAATGTAGAACATGGGATTTGTAAACAGAGCTAAAAATGCATCCTTGTTTTCCGTTGTTCCGGACATATAATCTCCGATAAATACAGATGCAATATCTCTTGCCATGTAGAGCACAAAGAATATAACGATCATGATGATACTTGTCTTTATATTCTTTCTTCTGATACCTGCATTATCAGCTGCTTCTTTTCCGCATGCCCAGAAAAGGATATATGCAATGATACTTCCGAAGATGATAGGGATCTGGCAGATAAGAGACCAGGGATCCATCTGCCCGGCGGCTTCTCCCATATCTATCACGGGAAGGCTGATAAGTACAGATAAAGCTCCTGTGATCATCATCACTGCTGTTGTGATAAGTACAGTGATATAGCCTGCTACAGGAAGCTTCTCACCTTCCTTTTTGACCAGGAGCTTACCCAGGATAACACCACAGGCGGGATACATCATCTGTACGCTGACCAGATTAGATGCATCGACCCCGTTTCTATTTGCAATAACAAGAAAGATACTCATTACCGCCGATACACCGTAAGCGATGGCAATGAATATCCAAAGTCTTTTCTTTTCCATTATCATTCCTCCTTATGTTCCGGAGCAGCTGTTATCTGTGGGACAGGTGCTGCAACAGTCTTAGGCCTCCGCTTTTCGTTTACCTCACAGACGATGAGGCCGATAAAGTCCGCCCCATAAAAGAACTGGGTTATGGCAACGATAATCGCAAAGGTCTTACTGTGTTTTTTATCCTTAACGCCCCGGACAAGATAAGCGATGGTAGTGGGTGCTCCTCCCGCCATGGATATCCATCCTATAAAGGACAGGATGGCGATGATGGGCGGAGATACGAATATCATTATAACGACAGGCGTAAAGATCAGAAGGAAAAAGATAAAGATGAGAAATCCCCCTGCAAGATAGTAAGGGATCAGTGCATACTTGATGATCCTGCAGGAGACAAGAAGAGTCTTCCTGTCAGAATTCCTCCATGCTATGGAAAAGATGATATTAAGTATGAGAAGGATAAAAGGTATGGTCAGGGATAACCAGGGAAGAGCTGATCCCAGAGATCCGTTCTGTGCCCTGGCCAGGACCTCGTATTCAGCCTCGGAATCAGCCTCCATGGCATCTTTCGGAATGGTCAGATACCAGAAGACAGGATACAGATATGTGAAGAGCACATATATGATGCTCCACCAAATCATCTTACGGGACCGCTTGCCCTGAACAGCATTTTCAGCCATGATCTATCCTCCATATATTCCAAGATAGATTCTAACATATTATTCAGCCGAAGACATCGTCGTAGGCAGGATACGTACAGACTTCCTTCTGCTCTTTGTCAGGCAAATAGTTGACCGCCATGAGCTGTTCATCGTCCAGATAGATGGAGAACCAAGCCTCCCATTCAACACCGTCTTCCCGGATCTGTTGAACTATTTCCGTGATCTCTCCCTTGTCGGGACATTCACCTGAATAATAGATACCCAGACTGACGTGGTTTCCTGTCATATCCTCGATATACTCACCGGCGGATAGATCCTCTGTCTCGTGAAGCCATCTGCCGTGATCTATTATGACCTCGATCTCACTGTCAGGAAAATAGTCATCGAAAAGATCGGTTATGTACTCGTCCACCTCTTCCTCATAAGCATAGGAAAGATAGTTATCCAGCACAGTCCTTTCGTCCTCGGTACGGGTAACGCTTATCTTAACGTCAGACAATCCACTGGAAGTAGCGTAAAAATCCTTGGATCCTGCCCACCATAAAAAGTCATAATCACCGTGCTGGACAAAATGATCAAATGAGAACTGCTGGTGGTATTCCTTTCTCATGAGCCGGAGGGCCTGGTCCTTCTTCCCATAGTACGGGAAGAAGACCGCCCTTACAAAACACACGATCATTAATACTACGCATAAAAAGACTGCAAGGATAACGAGGATCACGGTAAGAGCAGATCTTCTGCTCCTTTTAGATCCTGACTTTAATGTCTCGTTAACTTCTCTGCTGTAATCTGATACCGGGTTCTCCATTATCTCTATCCCTTCCTGAAAGTCATTGCGATCCCGATGAGCGATGCGACAAGAGCAATGGGAGCAAGCCTTACGAACAGGAATTCAAATCCGTGCAGGAACGTTCCTGCGATGGCCTGTTCGGGATCGCTGTGATCCCATTCCATATAGGAACCGTTGATAGCGAAAAGAGCGATAAAGACCACCGCTATCAGTACACATACAAAGACCAGCATACACCTGATAGTACGGATCCTTGCCGCCTCTCTTTTTGCCAGCTGCAGATTGATGACTTCCAGCTTCTCTGAGATGGTCTTCAGGTCATCCCCCGCAGGTTCCGATACTGTCTCTCCCAGAAGATCACTGACAGTTGTATCCAGCTCGCCGGCCAGGGAGATGAGCATACCAGAATCAGGTACAGACAGACCGTTCTCCCATTTAGACACAGTCTGTCTTACCACATTCAGTTTTATGGCAAGCTCTTCCTGTGATAATCCTTTTGACTTTCTAAGTCTCTTGATGTTTTCGTTCAGCATGATTCTCTGCCTCCTTGAGTTGATGGCTCAACTCTAAAGCCGGAAGCTCCGTTGCCACAAGCAATGCATATTAACATGACTGCAGGACAGTCTTATTTCTTCTTTCTGCTCTTGGAAATAAGAGAGATGATGATAATGACTACTGCAGCAACTACTAAACAGATCTCGATGGTGTTGTATAACATATAAACCTCCTGCGCTCTCAGTTCATATCAATCCGATTATAGCATTAAAGAGGTCTTTCGTAATCCAGTCTCA
>CACXGG010000265.1 GCA_902767145.1 Oscillospiraceae bacterium
ATAAAGAACATCTTCTCAAAGAATAAGACAGGAAATAACCTTTTCGATACAGTTCCCGGAAGGACCAGATTCCCCGATGATACAGCAGATTATAAGTGGATCCACCACGCTGATCTCGTGGGCGGTAAGCAGAAGGAGAACAGCAGCATCGGACAGGGTATCGTCAGTGCAGACAGGGATCCCCATCCCATCTATCTGGATATCAGGAGGCAGTGCAGCGATATAAGTATCTTCGCTTCCCAGGATGATCCCATGAACCTGACCCTCAGGAACCTTCATCCCTTTGCCTATATCCCTGAACTTGTTCTTGAGTGGCGTATCCTCCTGGGAGGAAATACCGTCATGACAGGTAAGGGTAATATCAACGAGATAGAGCCCTACGGTACCAGGACGCTTCGATTCCCTATAGACTACGGAAGATATCTCGAGGATGGCTGGGCCAACGGAAAGCCTGAGCTCATCGAGATGTATATGAATTCCCTGTCCCATGAGATAGTCTTTGACGTCAGCCTTAAGCTGGCTTCCGATACATATTATGCAAATGAGGGATTTGAGACAGCATTCTACCAGGATATTCTCTCCGAGGAGTGCGGAAATCCCGTATCCCTCAGAAACGACCCCGCCCTGGCTCCCGGTGAGACATCAGTTCCGGGCCTTCCCGAGGGAGAGGTGGCAGACGGTCTTACAACTGTCGTAGAGGACAATTCCCTTATGGAGATCACGGAGGAGGCGGCATCCGAGATCAATGTCTCGGAGCTCATCGATGAGTTCGAGGTCTACGCTGTCCCCGAGGCCATCACAGTCGGTAATGATTCCATGAAGATATCCTTTGACAGGAAGACGGGTTCCGTCAGCGGCATCAAGATCGGAGGAAGCGACTTCCTCAAGGGCGGATTCCTTCCCAGCTTCTACCGCTGTCCTTCCAATATCGACAGAACGGACAGGAGCTTTGTCCTTGCCAAGACCATCTTCTCCAAGGAGAGCGACTATGAGGAGATCCAGAAGTCCCTTGAGTTCGCAGGATCATCCTACGGTGTCAAGAACGGAGTATTCTCCTTTATATCCAGATATAAGTCATTTGCCATGAAGGGTGAGGTTGTGGTCGCCTATGATGTGCCCAAGTCCGACACCCTCAGGATAACCATGGCATTTACTCCCAGATATGATATGGTCCGCTACGGACTCCGCGTACATGTGGTCAAGGAGAATATGCTCTGTACCTGGTACGGAAGAGGCCCCGGAGAGTCTTATTACGACAGAAAGAATGCCACCAGGTTCGGTCTTTTTACCGCCGGTGTGGACAAGATATATCATCCCTATGCAAGACCTTCCGAGAACAGTTCACATACTGATACGAAGGCTATGCAGCTCTATTCCGGAGCAGGGGATATCGTAAGGTTCACCAGAGGTGCAGGAAAGACCGACAGCGACAGGTTCGAGTTTACGGTACTTCCTTTTACTCCTGAGCAGATGAATGAGTATCTTCACGAGGAGCTTCTGATGCAGAATGATTTCTGCGAACTGTTTATCGACTTCTGTTCAAAGGAGATCGAGAGAACGGGCAGTAATATAACCACCCTTCCTCTTAAGAAGAACGTGGAGTACAGGGAGACCATGGAGATCAAGCTCATCAAGGGCTGATATCAGGACTGAAGTTCTCTTACTTCCTTTTCGCTCAGCATCCGGTATTCACCGTATTTTATGCCGTCCAGTTTAATGTTGTTGAAACGTATCCTCCTGAGCTTTACCACGCGGTAGCCCAGATAGTCGCACATCCTTCTTATCTGGCGGTTCAGGCCCTGCTTCAGGATGATCCTGAAGGTGTGGGTGCCGGTGATGGTGACGCTGCAGGGAAGGGTGGTCATCTCCTCCAGGGGAATACCGTTTTCCATGCGCTCTTTAAAGTCGGGACCGATCTTATGGTCCACACGTACCTCATATTCCTTTTCGTGGCCGTATTCGGCCCTCAGGAGCTTATTTACGATATCACCGTCGTTGGTGAGTATGATGAGACCTGAGGAGTTCTTATCAAGCCTTCCTATGGGGAAGATACGCTCTTTGTAGCCTATGTAGTCGATGATGTTGTCGGGATCTCTCGTGTCTGTGGTGCACGTGATCCCCAGGGGCTTATGAAGGGCAAGATAGACCTTTTTGTTTCCAGGGACTACTGTCTTTCCCTCCACCATGACTTCCTGGCCCTCGGATACCCGGGTGCCGAGATCTGCGGTCACGCCGTCCACAGTGACCTTTCCCTCCTCGATAAGACGGTCTGCCTCTCTTCGGGAGCAGTATCCGGTGGAGGATATGAACTTGTTGAGCCTGATCTTATCGTCTTCCATATCAGAACCAGGTATTTGTCTCGGCGCGCTTTAATGTGAAGGTAAATGTGGTACCCTTGCCGTATTCGCTCTCAACGGTGATATCCTCACCCATGTAGGCTAGGAGCTCCTTGGCGATGGAAAGACCAAGGCCCGTTCCTTTCTTTCCTCTTGCGCGGTCCGCCTTGAAGAATCTGTCGAAGATATGGTTTATATCATATTCGTGGATACCCTGTCCCGTGTCGATAACGGAGATCATTACCTTGTTGATCATCTCGTTATACTCGGCGGATATGGTGATGGAACCGCCCTGGGGGGTATATTTCTTTGCGTTATCTATAAGGATTACCAGGATCTGCTCTACACGGTCGGGATTACCTACTACCGTAGGGAGCTTACCTGTATTGAACATGACCTTGAAGTTGAGCTGGGCATCCTTCATAACAGGACGGAACTTAGTCTCGAACTCTGAAAGAAGGGTGTTGATATCGAAGGGATATGTCTTGAAGGCCAGTGTCCTGGACTGAAGCTTGGAAAGCTCCAGCATGTCGTCGATAAGCCTTGAAAGACGAAGTGTCTCGTTGAGGATGATGTTGTAATATCTCTGGCGGTCCTCGTCGTTCCTTACCATTCCGTCAGCCAGGGGCTCGATAAGGCCTCGCAGGGTCTGAAGGGGAGTACGGAGCTCGTGGGATATATTGGCAACATAATCCTTCCTTGTCCTCTCAAGCTTGGATTCCTCGGTGATATCACGGAAGAAGCCCGTGGCACCTATACACTTGTTCTTGTCATCCGTATCGATCTTGGGAAGGATGGTCACCTGATAGGCGTAGTCGGGACCTTCTATCATAAGTTCCTTTGTCTCTTTGTCGGCGATACATGTATCAACGCCGTTCCAGACCTCGTCAAAGGGGATAAGCTGGAGCCTCTCGGTGAAGAGGTTCTTCTTGGTTACCCTTGAAAAGAGTG
>CACXGG010000266.1 GCA_902767145.1 Oscillospiraceae bacterium
ATATCCTGATGAGACTTCTTCCCAGGACTAAGAGCGGTGTTACCCGTCCGGAATATGGTCTTGTCCCTATGGAGGAAGAGGTCATGGAGGGAGGAGAAGCCAATATCCTTCTGAAGATATTCGTGCTTCTTATATTCCTTCTCAGTGTCGCAGGGTTCTTCGCCCTTGTCGTACTTGGTATAAAGGCTCTTCTTTCCAGATACAGGATGGTCGAGGACAGGCCGTCAGTCTCTTCAGACGGAGTGGTGGTGGATCTTATCGAGAATGTGGCCAGGACTAAGCGTAAGGGAAGGGTGTCCCTGGATTTCGGCAAGGGTTATGAAAGAGAGATCAGAAAGAAGTTCTACCGCAAGGTGAGAAAGGGTATGAAGGATGGTCTTCCCCTGGGAAGGACCTCATCTCCCAGACAGATCGAGAAAGTCCTCCTGGATAACGGAGATGCTTCCATTCCTGAACTGACCGACGCCTACGAAACTGTCAGATACAGATAAAGTATCTAAAAAGTACGTTTCGGCACCTCCAAAACGTACTTTTAACGTACTTTTCCCGAAAGTATCAGAAAAGTACGTTTTGTAACCCCTGAAACGTACTTTTGGCGTACTTTCTGTGTTAAGATTGATCCATGAAGAAGAAAAAGATCATCCTGATAATCCTGGCGGTGATCATCCTTGTGATCATCATCCCGCTCCTAATCTTTGCTAAGCAGATAGCCACCATGTCATCTCTGAAAAAGGTGGATGAGGGTATCTATTCTATACATGTCTCTTATGACTATAAGCTGGATAAAGCTCTTTCCGCAGATATAAGCACGGAGGAGGAGCTGTTTCAGTGGATGAGCCACGAACTTCTCTATGATCTGGCGCCGGTGCAGGCAGAGATACAGCCCTTCGGATGTTCATCATTCCTGGTGAGCGATCCTGATGGAAATGACCTGTTCGGAAGAAACTTCGATTATTATCCCGGTGACTGCTGTGTCGTATATTCAACTCCGGGAGACGGATATGATTCCATCGGTATGGCGAACCTTTCGTTCCTGAGCCTTTCGGGGGATAAAAAGGTCGCTGAACCTGATTCATTTACGGGCAGGGTCATCTCCAGACTTGCTCCTTACTGTACAGTTGACGGAGTGAATGAGAAGGGACTTGCTGTATCTGTCCTGCAGCTTGACAGCATTAATATAAACCAGGAAACAGATGCCCCTGATATAGAGATCCTCCTGGCCATAAGAGGGATACTTGATACATGTGCCAATGTGGATGAAGCAGAGGCTTTCCTGGAAAGATACGATATGCACACCCCCAGCGGATTAAGCTACCATCTTTTCATTGCTGACAGTTCCGGAAGATCTGTTGTAGCCGAATGGATAGGTAATGAACTTGTGGTTGCTGACCAGGATGCAGTCACCAACTATATAGTCAATGATCCCGATTATTACCTGAGATATATCGGAGACGGACGTTATGAGACTCTCGTGGAGATCCTGGACTGGTCGGAGGGAGTCCTTTCGGAGGAGCAGGCTTTTATGCTGCTTGAGTCAGTCGAGCAGAGAAATACCCAGTGGTCATGTATTTATGACCTGGATAACTTCAGCCTTACTTTCTGTGCAGATAAGGATTTTGAACAGACTTACAGTTTTACACCGGACGATTTCTGATAAGTATCAAAAAAAGTACGTTTTGGAACCTCCAAAACGTACTTTTAACGTACTTTTTAATAACAACTGATCACTTTCCGTATTTATCCATATGAGCCTTAAGGGCTTCGAAGGTCTCTTTACTGATGACATGCTCGATACGGCAGGCATCATCAGCTGCAGTCTTCTTACTGACTCCGATATTTTCCAGGAGCTTACTGATGACCACGTGCCTTTCGTAGATCATCTCAGCTGTCTTCTTACCCTTGGCTGTAAGGGTGATATAACCGCTGCCGTCCACCTTGATGTAGCCGTCAGTCTTAAGGATGCCCATGGCGCGGCTGACGCTGGGCTTTGAAAAACCCATCTCATTGGCGACATCCAGGGAACGGACATGTTCCAGTTTCTTTGAAAGTACAAGTATAGTCTCGAGATACATCTCGCCTGATTCAGCAATAGCCATAAGAAACTCCTTAAAAATGTTTTGTCTGATTTTATCACAAAAGAATATTTGTACAAAACTGTTAGCTAATGCTAACCAAAATTTGTGTAAACCGTAAAAATCTTTCCAGCATTCTTGATTAAGAAAGGTAGTTAGCGTATGTTAACTACAGTTAGTATGCGCTAACTTATATATGATCGACAGAACGGGGGTGTATGCATGATGCCGTTAACGGTAGCAGATCTTAACGAAGAGGTGATAGTCAGGAAGGTCGGGGGAAAGCCCGAAGTCAGGCTCCACCTGGAGAACCTGGGTATCGTTCCCGGCGGAACCGTCACCCTCGTTTCGGTCAATGAGGGCAATGTGATCGTTAAGGTCAAGGAATCCAGGATCGCTTTGAACAGAGATATGGCCATGAAGATCATGATCTGATTTAAGGAGGATGAAGATGAGAAGTTTAAGAGAAGTAAAGATCGGACAGACCTGTAAGGTCGTAAAGATCCACGGCGAAGGTCCCGTCAAGAGAAGGATCATGGACATGGGCATCACAAAGGGTGTTGAGATCTATGTCAGAAAAGTAGCACCTCTGGGAGATCCCGTTGAGATCACAGTAAGAGGTTATGAGCTCTCTTTGAGAAAGCATGACGCCGAAATGGTGGAAGTTGAATAAAAGATAAAGGAAGGCAGGAACAGAAATGAGTATCAGGATCGCACTGGCAGGTAACCCTAACTGCGGTAAGACAACACTCTTTAATGCACTCACGGGATCAAATCAGTTTGTAGGTAACTGGCCCGGAGTAACAGTTGAGAAGAAGGAGGGTAAGCTCAAGAAGAAAAGTGATGTCATCATCACGGACCTTCCGGGTATATATTCCCTTTCACCCTATACACTTGAGGAGGTAGTTGCAAGAAACTATCTCATAGACGAAAAGCCCGATGTCATCTTAAATATCATCGATGCTACCAACCTGGAGAGAAACCTTTATCTCACCACACAGCTCACAGAACTGGGCATCCCGGTGGTCATCGCCCTTAATATGATGGACATCGTGGAGAAGAACGGTGACAAGATCGATATCTCCGTTCTCTCAAAGCAGCTTGGCTGTAAGATCGTTCCCATCTCGGCTCTGAAGGGAACAGGTATCGAAGAGGCAGCTAATGCTGCAGTAGAAGCAGCCGGCGGTGCAAAGACTATTCCCCAGCATACTTTCAGCGGACCTGTAGAGCATGCTCTGGCACACATCGAGGAATATCTCTTCCACGATATGGAAAGTGAAAAGCAGCGCTGGTATGCCATCAAGATATTCGAGAGAGACCCCAAGGTAAAGGAAAAGCTGGGCCTTTCAGAAGAAAAGATCTTCCATGTGGAGGAGGATATCCTGGCAGCCGAAAAGGAGCTGGATGACGATTCCGAATCCATTATCACAAACGAGAGATATGTGTATATCTCATCTATCATAAAGAGCTGCTACAAGAAGGGATCAAAGGCATCTCTTTCCACATCAGATAAGATCGACAGGATCGTAACCAACAGGTGGCTGGCCCTTCCCATATTCGCAGTCATCATGTGGCTCGTTTACTACATCGCAGTTACTACTGTAGGAACCTGGGCAACAGACTGGGCTAATGACGGACTTTTCGGAGACGGTTATTATTTCCTTGGCATCGGACGCGGTGCTTATGATGAGCAGGTTGATGAGTGGGCAGCATCTGATGTGTTCACAGATGATGTAAAGGCTGTGATCGATTCTGCTGTCGCTGATGATACGGTAATCGGTGCAGATGCCCTTCAGGCAGACTTTGAAGATGCTGATTTCGGAGCCTTCGAAGAAGATTACGGTTTCTATGCCGATGATCTGATCGAGAAAGGCTATGACATAGAAGCCCCCCTGACCGCAACGGGAGCTCTGGAAGAGGGGGAATTCGCTTCACCTGACCCCG
>CACXGG010000267.1 GCA_902767145.1 Oscillospiraceae bacterium
ACTGTCATTCAGATGGACAGCCTTGAGCCTGTCCAGACCGATGACACGGTCGAACTCATCCAGGACACCGTCGATATCATTTACCACATCGTAGCCGCCGTCCCAGGTATGGCATGTATCAAAGCAGACCCCGATCTTCTCCTTAAGATCCACAAGATCGATTATCCTTCTTATCTCCTCAAAGTTCCTTCCGACCTCAGAGCCTTTCCCCGCCATGGTCTCAAGAAGTACCGTGGTATCGTGCTCCTCCTTGAGGGCACTGTTGATGGCATCGGCGATCATGGGAATAGCCGCATCCTCTCCCTGTCCCACATGGGATCCGGGATGGAAGTTATAGTAGTTTCCGGGAACATACTGCATCCTGTCCAGATCTTCCGCCAGCATATTCCTGGAGAATTCCTTTACGCTCTCCTTCTCTGCACAGACATTCATGGTGTAGGGGGCGTGGGCAACCAGCTTTCCGAAGCCGTGCTCCGCCATATATTCCATGAGAGCCTTTGCATCCTCAGGATCGATCTCCTTAGCAGAGCCTCCTCTGGGATTTCTTGTGAAAAAAGCAAATGTATCAGCACCCAGTTCCGTCGCATGTTTTCCCATTGCAAGGAATCCGCCGGAAGAAGATAGATGACATCCAATATTGATCATATGATCTCTCCTTACTCAAAGCCTGTCTATAACTGTGCGCTTCACGACCGTAAAGAATAGTACCGTAAGCATGAGGGAGACAACCTCTGAGATGGGGAAACTCCACCATACGTTGGTAACCGATCCCGTCATGGAAAGAAGCCACGCTACAGGTATTAGTATAACAAGTTGTCTTCCCAAAGACACGAACAAAGAGAAATAACTTTTCGAAAAAGCCTGGAATACAGAACCCAGGACGATGGCCACCGCCGCAAGGGGGTAATGAAGGCCGATGATCCTTAAGGCCGGGATGCCGAGACGAAGGAGTTCCTCCGAAGGCTTGAACATCTGAAGGAAGACCTGGGGTATGAGTTCGAAGAGAACAGTTCCCGCAAGCATTATGCTCACCGCGACACATACGGAAAAGCGGAGAGCCTCCTTGATCCTCTTCTTATCCCCCAGTCCGTAGTTATAGGCAAGGACAGGGATAAGTCCGTTGTTAAGACCGAATACCGGCATAAAGAAGAAGCTCTGGAGCTTAAAGTAGATACCGAATACTGTCTGTGCAGTGGACGAGAACTTACCCGTTATCTTATTCATAAAATATGTCATGACAGAGCCGATGGCCATCATGAGCGTGGAAGGGATGCCGACAAAATAGATCCTTCCCACTATATCTGCCCTGGGCTTTATTATCCTGCTGATGGAAAGAGTGATATCCCTGTTGGCTTTGATATTAAGCGTAAGACCAATAAGGGATGCGCACATCTGGCCGATGCATGTGGCAAGGGCTGCACCTGCAACCTCGAGCCTTGGGAACCCGAAAAGTCCAAAGATCATGATGGGATCGAGGATCATGTTGATGACAGCGCCCGCTGTCTGGGAGATCATGCTGAGGGATGTCCTTCCCGTTGACTGAAGGAGCCTTTCGAGCATAATCTGGAAAAAGCATCCGAAGGACAGGACTGAGATCACCTTCATATAGTCAATACCATATCCGACTATGACAGGATCATCGTTCTGGGACATTACGAAAGCCTTCGACAGGAATAATCCCACGAAGAGAAAGATGATGAAATGTATAAAGTTCAGAAGAAGCCCTGTGTTGGCAGCACTGTTTGCATCCTCGTACTTCTTCTCTCCGAGGGCCTTTGAAAGGATGGCATTAACACCGACTCCCGTACCCATGGCGAGGGATACCATAAGGTTCTGCATAGGAAAAACGAGCGTGACAGCCGTCATAGCCTCCTCGCACAGCTGTGAGACAAAGATACTGTCGACGATATTATAAAGAGCCTGCACGAGCATCGATATCATCATGGGAAGTGACATCGTTATCAAGAGCTTCTTTATGGGCATGACGCCCATCTTGTTTTCCTGAACAGGATTTTCTGACATAAAAAGACCCCTCTGAATGATTTCTTCGGGGTCTTATATTAGTGCATATTTAAAATATTGGCAACTGAAATATCACTTGAGCTTATCGCCGGTGTATTCCACATCATCCCTGGCAAAGATCGTTGCACCGTCTTCCACCTCTATCCAGTAATATGTGTCACCGCTCCCGGCGTCCTTCATATTCTCAGTTACGAGATCTGAAGTGACAGAGATCGCATCGGTGATGAAACTGTCATCATGTTCAAAGTAGAATTCATATTTGCCGGTCTGGGAATTGTACTCCATCCTGTCGAGCTTTCTTTCAGAGATCGTCCAGTCACTGTTGCCCAGTCCGTTTTCTTCAAATAAAGCATCGATGTATTCATCACTTATCTCTCCCCTTGCTATGGGATCGTATACCTCCGTAACAGGAGTCTGATCACCCTCTTGCTCAACAGCAGTCTTAAAGGCATCATCACTGGCGGCCAGGAAGATAAACACTCCCGCGAGGGCAAGGGCAAAGATACCCATTACAAGGGGGATGAAGAAATTCGAATTTGACTTATCCCACACCATCTCGTCAGGATCGTCAGGATCTATCCAGATCTCGCATTCCTGTCCCACAAGATAAGGCTTTCCGGCACTTCCTGTGCTCCAGACGGCATCGAAGGCGATGTGGTCCATACCCCTGTAGTTATACTTGAAGACCGGGGATCCCATGACCCTTCTTCCGGAGTTTCCGCTTCCCCTTAAGCTGTAACCGATACATGTTGCACTGATCTTCTCAGTAATATGACCATCGATGATGATCTTCCTTGAAAAAGCGAGCAGGATGGACGATACGCCAAGGCAGATGCCCACTCCGATCATCAGCACGACTATCGCAAGTATTATGCTCTTGCTGATGATAAATGAGATCACTGCGGCAATGACTGCCAGTATGAAACAGATGAGCGCTCCGGTCTTAACTGTCTTTCCCGCTCTGGAAGTTGGATATCTCTCCCTGGGATATCTCTCCATTTCTGATATCTGCCGCAAAATGTTGACGAAGTTCACGGGATCATTCGTATCCCAGAAGATCTGACGTCTGTAATCAGGATTATAGATCATATCTTTACCCTCACTTACCCAATAGGATCATATACTAAAAGATCTGCAGCACAAAGAATTTCAGGTAGTCTGTCTCCGATACATCAAGAAGGATCGGGTGATCCGGTGACTGCTGCCTCTTCTCGATCTGCTTGATCCTGACTCCGGCATCGGAAGCTGCCGATTCCAGCATCCTGATAAAGCTCGTCTCATCCATAAAATGCGAGCAGGAACAGGTGGCCAGATATCCTCCTCTCGGGAGAGCCTTCATGGCCCTGTAGTTGATCTCCTTATATCCTCTTTCCGCATTACCCTTTGTCTTCCTGGACTTGGTAAAAGCGGGCGGATCGAGGATTATCAGGTCATACTCGCCTTTTTTGATCGTAGGGAGAAGGTCGAATACATCCGCCGCTTCAAAGCTCATGATCTTATCAAGACCGTTGAGGACTGCATTCTCCCTGGCCATGTTCACGGCAGTCTCCGATACATCGACGGCATGGACATGTCTTGCCCCGCCCATTGCGGCATTAAGGGCAAAGGACCCTGTATGAGTAAAGCAGTCAAGGACATTCCTTCCCTTTGCTATATCAGCCACTGCCTTTCTGTTATACTTCTGATCCAGGAAGAATCCGGTCTTCTGACCGTTCTCAACATCGACCTTATATCTGATCCCGTTTTCCACTATCTCTGTAATGGTATGGGAGGGCTCTTTATACCAGCCTTTATATTCCTCCATCCCCTCGAGCTGTCTGATGGCAACATCATTTCTCTCATAAAGGCCGCTGATCTCCTGACCTCTTTCCTTCATGATCTCCATAAGGGAATCAAAGAGCATCTCCTTACGCTGCTCTATGCCCAGGGACAGTACCTGAGCCACGAGTATATCGTTAAACCTGTCTACCGTAAGACCGGGGAGTTCGTCTGCCTCTCCGAAGATGAGCCTGCAGCAGGAGGTATCCCCTTCCTTCATAACAGTATCCCTGTAGTCCAGGGCATATCTTATCCTTCTTTCGAAAAAGGATCTGTCAAAGACATCATTGGCATTTCTGGACAGGATACGGACACGGATCTTGGAATTGGCATTATAAAGGCCCGATCCGATATACTTTCCTCCGTCAGTCAGGACATCGACGATCTGTCCGTCAGAGATATCCTTATCAACGGAAAAAACCTCGTTGTCATATACCCAGGGATGCCTTGATCCCTGTCTTCTCCTGCCTCTTTCGGTCAGTATTACCCTCGGATAGTCTCTTTCTGTCTTCACTTTATCTTCCCTGCTGATCTTTGTATCTTAAGTGGGATTATACACCAGTTTTTCCGCAACAAAAAACTTCGCGGCATCCGATGTGCCACGAAGTATCAAACCTTGTTACCCCTCTATATATACGGTTTTGATGTTGTAATTTTATCCTTTTTTACAAAAAAATTGAACTACCCAATAGGGTAGTCTTACGTAAAATTGGGAAGTATCAGTTTTTTGTCGACAACATCGACCACCAGCTGAAGGGTAGTACTATAACCTGTCTTGGCCAGGATATTCTTGATATGGTACTTGATGGTATTCTTGGAGATATTGAGGATCTCGCATATCTCCTCCTGCCTTTTGCCGGCAATAAGGAGCCTTATGACCTCAAGTTCCCTGTCGGTGAGCTTGTCACTGGTGATATTTCCCACCTGTACCACGGGGGTGGACTCAGGATAGATGGATTCGCCCTTCATGGTCCTGATCATGATGTCCTCAAGACCCACACTGTCGTACTCCTTGTACCAGAAGCTCTCGCATCCGGCAGCCTTAGCCTTGTCGATAAAAGAATACTCCGGCATGGATGTCATTATGATGATCTTTGTATCCGGGAATGACTTCTTGATCTTTTCCGCAGCCTCCAGGCCTGACTCATTGTCAGAAGTGCACACATCCATAAGGATGAGATCCACTTTCTTTCCCAGCATGAGAAGCTCAGCATTGGCTGCATTCTCTATGGAGGTGACCAGCTCAAAGTCCTGGGAACCTGAGACTATATTCTCCACATTCTCTCTTGCTATCCTTGAATCCTCAACAATAAGTACTTTATACATATCTCTCCCTGTCATGTAGGAATCTTTACGATAAGGGTAACTCCCGATCCATCCGTAACGATATCGAGAGCTCCGCCCTCCTGTTCCAGCCTGTTTCTCAGGTTCTTAAGACCCTCACCTTCTATTATCTCATAGTTGCTGTCAAAAGAAACACTACCGTTGTCTGTCAGGACCACATCGTAAAAGCCATCCCTCTTTACGGAAGTAAGGCTGATCTCATCGGCATGGGCATGTCTTACGGCATTTGTCAGAGCCTCCCTGGCCGCGGCCACCATGAGATTTGCAGCTCTTGTGGTATCCGGCGGATCTCCGTGAAGATCTATCTTACATCCTATAAGGGAAGCGATCTTCAAAAGCTCCTCCTTGGCTGAGGTATTCTCCTCCCTGGACATTCCCTCCAGATACGAGATGGCGCTGTTCCACTGTCTCTTCAGTTCGTTATAGTCTTCCTCCTCACCGTCGGTAAGATATTTATCCGTGGCGATAAGGCATCTTCCCAGCTCATCGTGTATATTCATCTTAAGGGACACGATCTCCTTCTCCCTGTTAAGGTCCACGATATTCGTAAGGATATTCCTCTGCCTCTTATACTGCTCCTGGAGCTTGATATTGTTCAGACGGATCTTATTTGTATATGTATATATCTCCGTAAACTCAGTTCCCTCGATCTGGATATACTCTCCGTTTTCAGACTCCAGATGGGTCCAGACAAATCTCCATATGGTTCCGTCAGTGAACTTGACTACTGCCATCCTCTCGTGGGTCTTTACCCATGCACTGGCATTGATCTTATCCCACACGGTAAAGGCATTCTCGAAGGAGTGTCCCGTGAGCATCTTGTAAAGCTCGTTCATCTTTATATTTACGAGAACTGGATTTCCGTCCTTTTCGCTGAAGGCCAGGGCGTTCGTAAGGTTATCTATGGCTCCCTTGATGGATGTGAGGCTTTTCAGATCAAGCACCTTCGATCACCTCCGCATCAAAAGGTCCCACATCGATGGTATAGGACCTGGGAGCGAAATCAGTTTCCTCGATCCTCTTCTCCAGTTCCTCCAGCCTCTTCAGGTGGGTAAGGTTATCCTCGATATTTTCCGTGGCAATATTCAGATCCACTGTGTATCCCGCCCGGATCATAGTCTTGGCCATATCCTTCCAGAACAGGATGATATCCCTGTTCTCGGATCTTCCCTCCGACCTCTCGGCAACGCTTACTGCACAGTGTCTTTTTATGTATGTTCCCACGATATTGATCTTCTTCAGGGTCTGATCCCTGACATCCACGTCATCCGCTTTTAGAAGGAGCTCCTTAAGGAGTCTTATCTCCCCGCTTATCTCCTGGGTAACTTCAGTAAGGATCCTGCTCTGCTCTGTCTCCCTGACCTGACCGGATGAGACGCGAAGCTCCTCCTCCAGGATGGATACATCGTTCTGAAGGTTCTCCTCATCGCTCTTGAACCTGTCGATAAGGTCATTTATCTGGGTGATCTCATTTTCCCAGATAACATATCCCCTGTTCAGAGGGTTTATTCGAAGCTCTATATCCCTGTTCAGCTGATAGCGGCCTTCCTCCTTAAGGAC
>CACXGG010000268.1 GCA_902767145.1 Oscillospiraceae bacterium
CCTTAACCTTGACGATATCGTAACCATCGACTTCGAGATCACATCCAACAGACCCGACTGTTTCTCCATCGAGGGACTAGGCAGGGAGGCTGCCGTTACCCTTGGACAGGAGTTCAGGCCTGTAACTTCAAAGCTGAAGCAGGAGGGATCTCTCAATACTGAGGACGTTGCAAAGGTTGAGATCCTGGATCCCGATCTCTGCTACCGTTACTGCTCAAGGACAGTAGAAGACGTAAAGATCGGACCTTCCCCCGCATGGATGGCTGAAAGGCTCCTTGCTGCAGGCATGAGACCCATCAACAACATCGTAGACATCACCAACTATGTCTGCCTTGAACTTGGTCAGCCCATGCATGCCTTCGACCTTGACTACCTTGCAGGCAACCACATCATCGTCAGGAAGGCTAAGGACGGTGAACTCACAAAGACCCTGGACGGCAACGACCACGAGCTCAACAGCTCCAATCTCGTTATCGCAGACGAGGAGAAGGTATGTGCCATCGCCGGTGTCATGGGCGGTGAGAACTCCGAAGTACTTGAGACTACAAAGTCCATCCTCTTCGAGTCCGCTACATTCAACGGCGTATCCGTAAGAAAGACAGCCATCGCCAACGGCCTTCGTACTGAGGCTTCCTCCAGATACGAGAAGGGCCTCGATCCCGAAAATGCCTTAGGGGCTCTGGACCGTGCCTGCGAGCTCGTTGAGATCCTTGGCTGCGGTAAGGTAAGCAAGGGCCTTATCGATGTATATCCCACAAAGCGTGAGGTAAAGAAGATCCCCTTCAGACCCCAGAAGATCAATAAGTTCCTGGGTATCGATGCCACAGAAGACTTCATGGTAAAGGTCCTTACAGACCTTGAGTGTAAGATCGAGGATGGCATCATCATTCCTCCCACGTTCCGTCCTGACCTTGAGTCAGAGGCTGATATCTCCGAGGAGATCGCAAGATTCTTCGGCTACAACAACATTCCTGCAACTCTCCTTAACGACTCCGCTACAACACTTGGCGGAAGGACAAGAGAGCAGAGCGCGGCAGAGAAGATCAGAAATACCCTTGTCAGCTGCGGCTTCTTCGAGGCTATAACATATTCCTTCGAGAGCCCTTCGGATCTCGATTCTCTCCTTGTACCTGAGGATTCAGCTCTCAGGAACCAGGTAAGGATCAGCAATCCCTTAGGTGACGATACAGCTGTAATGAGGACTACGATGCTTCCTTCCATGCTCCGTATCGCAGCTAGAAACTCCAACAGGGGCGTTCCTGCTGCCAAGGTCTTCGAGCTGGCATATGTATATATCCCCGACGAAGATCCCGCAAACCTTCCCGACGAGAGACAGACCCTCTGCGGTTTCTCTTACGACAACTCACTGTCTGACAGTAAGGCTGTCTTCTTCGAGCTCAAGGGCATAATCGAAGAGCTCTGTGCCGTTCTCGGCATCAGATCCCTTTCCTTCGAGGCCCTTACAGACAACGCTTCCTTCCATCCCGGAAGGACTGCCAAGATCGTCATCAACGGCAAGCAGGCAGGTGTCATGGGTGTTATCCACCCCTCCGTTGCAGCAAACTTCGAGGCTCCCGAAAAGTCAGTCTTCTTCGAGATCGAGGCCGCTGCCCTTATCGCAGCATCCAAGACCGAGAGGACATATAAGCAGCTTCCCAAGTTCCCGGGTATCTCCAGGGATATCGCAGTTATCGTTGACAAGTCCGTCGCTGTAGGCGATATCTTAAGGACCATCAAGTCTGCCGGCGGAAAGCTCCTCAAGGAAGTCCAGTTCTTCGATGTCTACGAGGACGACAAGCTCGGTGACAACGTTAAGTCTGTTGCCGTATCCCTTATCTTCAGGGACGACTCCAAGACCCTTGCAGATGCTGACATCAAGGACCCCTACGACAAGATCCTGGATAAGCTCTCCAAGAACTACAACGCGAAGCTCAGATAAGAGACAAAATAATAAAAAAACAAATGGCCTCCGCGATCGCGGAGGTCTTTTTTATGACGGAAGTATCTGATTTTACCCCTGAAAAAGAAAAAGTAGATACACAGGGTAGATACAATTGACTGAATGCATCCAGTTTCAGCGTTGAAACGGATAAAGTGGATACACATGTAGATACATTCTCCGAAAAAGGGTCGTCTTAAGATAAGAATGGTACTATTTCGGAGAATTTCTTATATAATTCTCCGAATCAAGGATCTCTAAGGCCAATCATGTCCATGTTTCAGAGAATAAGTTAATGTTGCACAGAACAGGGAGGAATCCTTTGTGCATTCTATGACGACACATTGTAACGGATTGTTATTTTTTGTCGCCCAAATCGGTTTCTGTTTTTACTACCATAGACTTACCTTTTGCTAAGGAGGTCAGGATATGGGTTCCACACTTGAAGCAGCTGTTGTTTTTTCCGCTGTAATAACTATCATTACGACATTTATAATCTTTCCTCTTGATATGTGTGGCAGGTGCAAAGAGCTGTGTGACTCTTTCCTGGCCGAGCAGGAGGAGTATCTGTCAAATGAGGAGATAGTGGATACGTCTTCTATGGACGGATATGATCTTACGGATATATCTCCCGAGAGGTTCTGTACCTTTGTTTCGGGCCTGTCAGATAACTACAGGATAATCTACGATACCCTGGGGGATGCTCTCGATGACTAGGTTTAGAGGAAAGAGGGGGACCACATGTCTGTTCCTGGCGATCATATTGTCTGCGCTGATCCTGGTGGAGGTCACTTATCTGCAGCTGGTGCTGGAGCTGGACAGGAAGCTCACATACGACAGGGGAGTGAGGCTTGCCCTGGAGACATATCTTGCTGACTATAACAGACAGCTATTTGATGTCTACGGCCTTTATGCATTTGATGTGGAGGGGATAGATGATGAAGTCTACAGAAGCGTACTTGCTGCCTCCGGGATCTCAGAAGATTCTATCTTAGTGGTGTCAGGTATGGATACCTTCGATGAGGATGATCTTCAGAGAGCAATAAATATCTACTGCACCTACAGAAGCTCCGGAATGCTCTTTTCTTTCTTCGGAGATCAGATCGTGGACCTTCTGGAGAAGATAGATGATCTGGGTATCCTTGAATCCTTAAGTGATTTTATGTCCAGTGATGCGGCCACGGTATTTAAGGATATCCTGGACGGGGCATCGGAAGTTGCCGATACGCTTGGGTCCCTTGCAGATCTTGCAGGACTTGATGATATATCTTCCGAGATAGCTGATTTCAATTCTGTCTTCGATCCTTTGAGGGAGACATTTGATTCGCCTCCCGATATAGATGGAGGGTTCGATATAACGGATGACGGGTTCCTGGATTCCTGCGTGGAGGAGATAAGCGAGGTCTTTTCGGACCAGGCGGATGATGCGCTCTGGATCGTATCCCATACCTATCTCTGCTCCTATGCTGCCTTTAACTTCGATTCCATGATAGAAGGGGATACGTCTCTTAACGGGACGCCCTTTACGGAAATACATTCTGAGAACTCAAGTGATCTTGAATATATCCTTACGGGACTTGAGGGAACTTCCGGGGAACTTATCTGTTCAGGGCTTATCTACAGGCTGCTCCTTCTGGATTCCCTGGTGGAGGTGTATCTTAACCCTGATTCCAGGTCTTTTATTAATGGTGCAGCGGAAGTCATGAAGCTTTTGGTGGATATACTTACCCTTGGTATGGTGGATATCCCCAAGGAGGCCTATAAGGTCCTTATCGTCTTTTCCATAGCTCTCCGCGTCGCTGCGCTGAAGCTTATAACTGTCCTTAACGGGAATAAGGTCACCATGCTGTCCTGGACCGGTACTGATGTTCTGGAGGCAGGCTACAGGGATATCCTGTCAACTTATATGTTCTATATTCCTGACGATATGCTCCTTTCCAGGATGCTGACGGTGCTGTCCAGGGATTATCCCGGTCATGTCACCGGGGTGGCGCTGGAGGCTTCTGCCATGGGGACTGTCTTTTCGCACGAGGGATCTTATGAATTATACGAATAGGAAGGGTTCTATCACTATAGAGACGGCCATCGGCATGACTGTGGTGCTGGTGTTTATCGGTGCCATATTATCAGTGCTCATGGTCTTCAGGACTGATCTGATAATGCAGGCTTCTGTGGACCAGTCAAGTGAGAAGCTGTCTTTATATATGCCTTTGTCCGTTACTGCGGCAGATACTATAAGTACTCTTACAAATGCCATGCCTGAGGATGCTCCTGATATGTCGGAAGCGGTACAGTCTGCCCTTACGGTCCTTGCAGGGGTGGATACAGCCTCGGATAAGGCTCTCACATCAGAGATCCTTACCCTGGCGCTGGCAAGGACCTTTGAGGATGATATAGCGTCTTCCTATGTGGACAGGAACGGTGGAAGTGAATTTAGGCTCCCGGATGATATAGACGTTTCCTTTGTGCTGTCTTCTGATATTAGTGCCATCAGGGTGGAGGTCAGCTATTCCGTATCGACCCTGGTAGGTCCTGTTTCCAGAAATGTCGTATCCTATGTGCCTTTTTACGGGGACTTTGAACTCTTCCTGTCGGGTTCGTCTTCTGATGAGCCTGATACTGATGTGTGGAGTAAGAACAATCTGGAGCGGGGCACCTGGTTCGAGGAATACTACGGAGCAAACCTTCCCCATACTTTTCCTGTTATCAACTCCTATGAGGATGGTATCGCCACTTCTTTTGTGAGCATAGATGTAACGGCTCCGTCCTATTCTGACCCTTCCAATGTAACTTCCAGGGTCCTGGAGGAGGTCTCTGACCTTGCCGGGTTTAACGGTGCGGATGTAAATATAGGGGGCAGGGAGTATAATGTACCCGGATCTTCCATCCTTGGGCGGACACTTCTGGTGGTGGTGCCTGAAAATGCTTCACCGGAGTCCCTGGCAGCCATCGAATATGCAGGGGCACAGGCCCTTTTACAGGGAGTATCCGTAAGAGTGGAGCAGTACGGAGTGTCCGGGCGCTACTCTTAATATATATAATTATAATATTGTCTAAATCTCAAAGTTAAGTTAAAATGATATGAAATGTTTTAAGGAGGCAGTGCCAGGTGAAGCCCAGAATGTCTGTCAGAAGACCGTCCCTCGCTCATTCCAACCTTAGCGGGACAAGTGAGGAGAAGATCCCTGTAGGAGATGTTCTCCGCAAGGCCCAGAAGGATCTTCTCATGAAGAGGATCTGTTATGGTCTTTTACTAGTCATCGTGATCGCGCTCATCGCAGCATCGGTCGTTATGGGTTATGCCGCACAGTTCGTAGACTGGTTCTACGCACTCTTGGGATAAGATATGGCTGATTTTACACCCGAGGAGCAGAAAGCCCTCGATAGTCTGTATGAAGCAGTATTGACTCTGGACACTGTGGAGGAGCTCCACAGCTTTTTTAAGGACCTCTGTTCCTATAATGAGCTCTGTTCCATGATCCACAGATGGCAGATCCTTCTCCTTATAAACGAGGGTAAGAGCTACGAGGAGATAATCAACGAGCTGGCACCCAAGTCTGGCGAACAGGAGATCCCTGCGGACGGACGGGAGACAAAGAAGGGAAAGGGCAGGAGCAATACCAAGGTCAGTTCCACCACCATCTCCCGTGTAAAAACTTGTTATAACAACCCCAATGGCGGATACAGGACCGCCCTTAGCAGATTGGAAGAGAAAGGAAGATAAGGTAAATGGGTTTATTCGACAAGGCTTCTGATTGCGGAGTAGTCTTCAAGGACATCAACTTCAGGAGCAAGAGTGAGATCAAGAGGATCATGAAGGACGTCCAGAAGGTTCTGGACCTTCAGGAGGAATATGAGGCTAAGTCCCATGCAGAGCTCCTTGCAAAGACTGAGGAACTCAAGAAGAGATATCAGGACGGTGAGTCTCTGGACAGCATGCTCCCCGAGGCATTCGCTACAGTTAGGGCTGCTTCCTGGCACGTTCTCAAGATGAGACCTTATCCCGTACAGGTCATCGGTGGAATCATCCTCCATCAGGGCCGTATCGCCGAGATGAGGACAGGTGAAGGTAAGACGCTCGTTGCTACAATGCCTGTTTACCTCAATGCTCTTACAGGAAAGGGCGTTCACGTCGTAACTGTCAACGATTACCTGGCAAAGCGTGACTCCGAGTGGATGGGTAAGGTCTACAGATTCCTCGGACTTACGGTCGGACTTATCA
>CACXGG010000269.1 GCA_902767145.1 Oscillospiraceae bacterium
AGCGGGTTTTGATTCCCGATTTCGGGAATTTATTATCTCTGCAGCATTCATCTCAACTGCTATTTCCACCATTTTCTTAAATTCGGCCACATCAAACTCCGATCCATCCCATAGACGGTAGAAGATCATATCTTTATACTCCTTAAAACCCGCTTCAAGATAATCGGACTGCCTTTTCAGGGCTTTAGCCCGGTAACCCGGCATGTCCATACCTCCGTCCAGTTCTACTCCTATGGCCCTATCTACTTCATTTGCCAGGAAGAGTACATCAGGGTAGAAGTTCCGTTTGCCCCAGATCACCACTTCCGTCTTACACTCATATCCCATACTCTCCAGGACCTGTATGGCGATCAGTTCATTCTTGCTGCGAAGTTTTTTCTCTCCGTAGACAATCGGATCTTCATTCGGATAGTCGTTCCTGTTCTCACCGGCTGAACGGAAGAAGCCCGTAGACAGAAGGATGGGTGAACTGCGTTTTATAGGGAAGGTGATGAGCTCGGGCCTGTCTTTATAAAGAAGCTCCCATTCGTTCATGAGCCTTTTGTATTCTGATTCCAGCTTAAGGAGCTCGGAATAGAGTTTGGAATAAAGCTTCCCTTTTGGGGTATCGGTGAAATACCTTTTCCGGTTACGGCTGTTTATGCTCTTATCTGTTGGGTCGTACAAGACATAGATCACTTTTCTCCCACTGTATTCTCCATAGTTACAGCGCGGATATTCGTTCATCTTATGTTTAAGGTATGACAGCCTTAGCTGGTGTGAATCATGCATTCTCATATCAGGAGGATACATGTTTGTAAAGGGAATTTGGCACCAAATCCGTTACAATTTGCGACAAACGGATACAATGTACGGTATTTTTGAGAATTTTTGTAATAATTCCCGAAAAAGCGGGTTTTGATTCCCGAAATCGGGATTATTATTCGAGATTATCCAGCTTGACGGCGAGAGCGCACTCGATCCTTCTTCTGAAGAGTTCGCAGCCGTATTCATAGATGCCTGAGATGGATCCCTGGGCATGGTAGGAGTTGGCGGCACATCCGCCGGAGCAGAAGAGCTTGGCCCAGCATTCCTTACAGCCTTCTCTGGAGTAGCAGTTTACCTGGGCGAATTCGTTTCTCAGATCCGTATTCTTGATGCCGTCGTAGATGTTGCCCATCTTGAACTTATCGTCGCCAACGAACTGGTGGCAGGGGTAGAGGTCGCCCCAGGGAGTTACAGCGAGATATTCTGTTCCTGCACCGCAGCCTGAGATCCTCTTGTAGATACAGGGACCGCAGTCCAGATCCAGCATATAGTGGTAGAAGGTAAAGCCGTTACCTTCCTTGTTTCTCTTCATCATTTCCCTGGCAAGGCGCTCGTAGCCTGCAAGGATGACCGGAAGATCTTCCTGTGTAAGGGCTGAAGGGGAGTCAGGGGAAGCCACTACAGGCTCCATGGAAAGCTCCTTAAAGCCCAGATCTGCCATATGAAGGATATCTTCCACGAAATCAGTATTGAAGTGAGTAAAAGTTCCGCGCATATAGTAGCTCTTGTTGCCTCTCCTGCTTACGAACTTCTGGAACTTGGGAACGATGGTGTCGTAGGATCCGTTGCCCTTAAGGTCAACGCGGAATCTGTCGTTAGTCTCTTTTCTTCCGTCCAGGGAGAGGACCACGTTGTGCATCTCCTCGTTACAGAAGTCGATGACGTCGTCAGTTATGCCGATGCCGTTGGTGGTAAGGGTGAACCTTATGTTCTTTCCGGCTTCCTTCTCGATGGATCTTCCATACTTTACCAGCTGCTTTACGACTTCCCAGTTCATCAGGGGCTCACCGCCGAAGAAGTCTATGTCGAGATTCTTGTGGTAGCCTGAATTCTCGATGAGGAAATCGATGGCTCTCTTTCCTGTCTCAAAGCTCATCAGGCCCCTCTCTCCGTGGAAGTTGCCCTGGGCAGCAAAGCAGTAGGAGCAGTTGAGATTGCATGTATGGGCCACATGAAGGCAGAGGGCCTTCAGGGTATAATTCTTCTTTGTAAGATCTATGGCGATCTTCTCATATTTATCAGGGGCAAAGAGCTTGCCCTGCTCCTTAAGCTCTTCGATATCGCCGAAGCATTCCTCGATCTCGTCTTCGTTTACATCGTCCCTGTCGCCGTACTTCTCAAGGATGAGCGTCTTTATCTCATCTCTGGGAGTATCCTCGTACATGGAAATGATGTCGAAGGCTACGTCGTCCACCATATGGATGGAGCCTGAGTAAACGTCGAGTACGATATTCTTGTCGTCGAACTTAAAACAGTGGATCAAGTCTTTATCTCCTTTTGGGCATGAAAAAGGTCTCAAAAATAAGTATTCCTGAGACCCTACGATTTACTTTTTTAAAAAAGATTACTTCTTTTCAACCTTCTCGCAAGCCTGGTTAGCAACGCCGCAGGAAGTCTTGCATGCTGACTGGCAGGATGTCTGGCACTCGCCGCAGCCGCCTTCCTTAACAGACTTGGAAAGGTCGCGTGTATTGACAGTAACGATTCTTGTCATGACAATTAGCCCCCTTAATTTTTAATAAAAGAATTATACTTTGAGTTTACTTTATATGTCAACTGTAAAAAGGCTTCCATCATAATCCCTGAAAGGGTCCGTCTTTATGTGGGAAGCGTCCCTTATAGCTTTCAGGGCATCTTCTGTTATGACTTCGCCCGGGATAAGTACGGGGATCCCGGGGGGATAAGCGAAAAGGTATTCCGCGGACATCCGTCCTTCTGCCTTGTCGGCAGAGACCAAGGCTCTTTCTGATCTTACTGCATCCTCGATACCCAGCATGAACCTTCTGTCTTTTCCTGCAGGGTAGGAGATATTAACAGGGCCTTCAGATCTTTTACCCAGGCTCCTGTCGATATCAATAAGAGCGCCGGTAAAGCGCTTAAGGGAATCTCTTGTATCTCCTATACCGGTCATGGCGATGATATATGCGGGGAAGGAGGCTTCCACCTCGATCCCGTATCCTTCCCTGAGCCTGTCTGACAGCTCATATCCTGAAATATATCCGTCAGTAAGTATCACGAACTTTGAAGGGTCCGTATCCGCTTTGTCGTAAAGCCTGAGCTTTTTAAGGGCTGAAAGGGCGCTTCTGCCCTCAGATACTATATCGAAAAAAGCATCCGTATCTGTGTGGGTAAGGGCAGAGGAGATGCCGCTCATGAGGATATAGGAAGGGCTCGTGGAGGTGCTGACTGCCAGATAGTGCCTGATCAGGTCCTTAAAGGGCAGGTCGCCATAGATCAGCATCACCGCAGTCTGGGTAGGGGATGCCATGGTCTTATGAAGGCTCTTGATGACCATATCAGCATGGGCAGAAGAAGGAAACTTCGTATTTCCACAGACGCCGAAGTGGGCTCCGTGGGATTCGTCTGCGATAAGGGTGCAGCCGTATCTTCTGCATATCCCATAAAGCTTCTCTGTATCGGATATGACGCCCTCGTAGGTGGGAGTGGTGATGACTGCCGTATTGATGTCGCCGGCCTTTAAAGCCTCTTCAAGGGCTTCAGGGAAGACCTTCCCAAAGGCTCCCGTATCCTCATCGGTCTCAGGATCTATGATGACGGGGATAAGGCCTGAAGTCTCTATGGCGTGCCAGACGCTTATATGGCAGTTTGAAGCAACAAGGATCTTCTCGCCCCGGAATGTAGCGGCATGTATCGCTGCGAAGATAAGACCTGTGGCTCCGTTTACGGATATGAATGCATCTGCCGCCCCGTAGATCCCGGAAGCCTTCGTCTCGATATCCCTTATGATCCCCTGAGGACTGTGAAGATTATCAAAGCCCTCGATCTCGGTGATATCTCCCGGTGTATCTGTAAAGGCAGGGTTTCTCTTATGCCCCGGCATATGCATGGGCAGGGCACCGGATCTTATATATTCATCAAGTCTTTTGTGAAGTTCTTCGCTCATGCCTATATATTAACATAAAGAAACCCCGCCCCTCCGTTTAAAGAGAAGCGGGGAAAAGAAATGGAGTATTAAGAATATTAATCTCTATTACTGGGGCTTGATAACAGTAAAGCTGTAGGAGTCTACTGCATCAGCATTCTCGTAAATGGACTTCTGGAGCTCAAGAGCTGTCTGAAGAACGAGGGTATAAGGGCTGAGGTTGCCGTCGAGAAGATCTGTCTCTGCAGCATAGCTGATAGCCTGTGCCTCGTCATCGGAAAGGAGCATATACTGTGATACGAGATAAAGGCTCCTTACGCCGATATGCATATTTACGAGCTTAGGGTTAACTGAATAGGACTGTGTGGAAGAAGAT
>CACXGG010000270.1 GCA_902767145.1 Oscillospiraceae bacterium
ACGATATCGTCAAGGTTAAGGATATCTCTCATGTCAGTTCCAAGTGCGGGAACCTCGGGAAGGAGCCTTAAGTCCCAGAGGCCGTAAACGTCAGCACCGGGCTTACCGGCAGCTGCAGCTCCCAGTTCTTCGCCGGAGCAGCACATACCGTTGCTCTCAACGCCTCTGATCTTGCCCTTCTTGATGGAGATCCCGGGAAGCTCTGCGCCTACCGCTGCAACGGGGCAGATCATGCCCACCTCAACATTGGGAGCGCCGCAGACGATCTGGACATCGTGGCCCAGCTCATCCCTTCCCAGGTCGACCTTGAGGATATGAAGGTGGTCGGAATCGGGATGGTCAGTCATCTCCAGGACCTTACCCACATATACGCCTTCTAACTTTGTATCGATAACCTCCTCGACCTTGGAACCGGAAAGTGTCATTGCATCTGCCAGTTCCTTGGGAGTTACCTTTATGTCTGTGAAATCTTTAAGCCAGCCTATTGGTGCTTTCATATAATCCTACCTCCCTTATCACTTGAACTGCTTAAGGAAACGTACATCATTCTCATAAAGAAGACGGATGTCGTCGATCCCGTAGCGGCCCATTGCCGTTCTCTCTACACCGATACCGAAAGCGAATCCGCTGTATTCCTCGGAATCGATGCCGCAGTTCTCAAGTACTTCGGGATGTACCATACCGGCACCGAGTACTTCGATCCAGCCCTCGCCCTTACAAACACGGCATCCCTTGCCGCCACAGGACCAGCATGTGAGGTCGACCTCAACGGAGGGTTCCGTAAAGGGGAAGTGATGGGGACGGAGCCTGATCTCTGTGTTTTCGCCGAAGAGCTTCTTGGCGAAGAGCTTAAGGGAACCTACCAGGTCTCCCATTGTTACGCCCTTGTCGACTACAAGTCCCTCGATCTGGTGGAATACGGGGGAATGTGTGCTGTCCAGGGTATCCTGCCTGTATACCTTACCGGGGCAGACTACCTTGATGGGGGGCTTCTTATTTTCCATGATCCTTATCTGCATAGGTGATGTCTGTGTACGCAGAAGGATGTTTTCGCTGATATAGAAGGTATCCTGTGTATCTCTTGCGGGATGGCCCTTGGGAAGTCTCAGGAGCTCGAAGTTGTACTTGTCGTACTCGACCTCGGGACCTTCACCGATGGAATAACCGAGGCCCAGGAAGATATCGCAGATCTCGTTGATAGCCATATTGAGGGGATGTCTTGCACCTGAACCGCTGAAGTTGGAAGGAAGCGTAACATCGATGACCTCACGCTTTAACTTATAAGCGCCCTCCATCTCCTTTATCTTCTTTGAGTAGTCCTCAAAAGCAGTCTCCATCTTGGCACGGACTTCGTTGACCATCTTACCTGCTGCGGGACGCTCTTCGGGAGAAAGACTGCCCATGCCGCGGAGTACGCCGGTGAGCTTTCCTTTCTTACCGAAATATTCGACTCTTAAGTCTTCTATGTCTTTGGAATTAGTAAGCTTCTTGATCTTCTCTTCAAACTCCGAACGGATATTTGAAAGGGATTCTCTTAAGTCACTCATGAGTGATACCCTCCAGTTTTCTTTTTAACTAAATAAATATATCACAATAGTCCTTGTATGTAAAAGTTATAAAATTTTTGATATAATGGAACCCATGAACAGGAACATGAAGCTTAAGAATACAAAAACGGCACTTTGTCTGATGATAGTTCTGATGGTCGTCATCTCTATGTTTGGCAGCTTATCTGCCAACTCTCTTAACGTTCCCGCCTTTCATCTGTCCACATTTAACGCTCCGAAGGACCGCAGTTATATGATCGTTATCTTCCATGAGGAACATGCCGGTCTGATGGATAATTACTTTCCCGGGAATGACGACGATGATCCTGACAGAGAAGAAGCTGTCGCCAGGCTGAACTCATTTCTTGCAGATTACGAGGATCCCGACGGTCTGCTTCCCTCACCTGTAAAAAGGCTGAGCAGAGGGAATGCGAGGATCCCTTTCTTTGGATACGTCTCTGAGGACAAGGATCTGAGGATCATGGTCTATTACCCTGACAATGGTGAATATATGATCTCAGATATCTTCCATGCGGAGGGAAGATATGATGAATACAGCGTGGATCTTTCCACGGAGGGTCCAAGGCTCAAGGTAAAGGACTACTCCGACAACTATGCCAGAAAGAATCTGGCCATCGTCACAACTATAAACCTGTTATTCACGATGACCGTTGAGACGGGTATCGCTGCTCTTCTCGGCTACAGGTCTAAAAAGGAGATAAAGACCATCCTCCTTACAAATCTTGTCACGAACCTCACCGCCAATATCCTGGCGATCATATTTGTCCGTTTTTACATCATAGTATTTACATTGCTTGAAGCTTTCATCATCGCGGCGGAATATGCAGTATATGATAAGACATTCCCCAGGGAGAAAAAGAGATCATCCCTGTTCGGCTATGTCTTTGGAGCCAATGCCTTTTCGGCACTTTTCGGACTTTTCGTCCTGGGGGTCGTGCACTTTTTCGTAACTATTTGATCTTATGACATCAAAGGAAGGGATTTGTTGCCTTTTCCATATCAAGCGTCGAGGAAGGGCCGTGTCCCGGTAGGACAGTGTAGTCCCTGTCGAGCTTCTTTATCATCTCAAGGGATGCCTGCATCTCCTTATAGTCGCCGTCGTAAAGGTCTGTCCTTCCGATGGAGCCCTTAAACAGAAGGTCTCCTGTGAATAAAGCAGGTCTTTCGTCTGTTTTTTCCGTATCTTCAAAGATGATGGCACACTCACCCTTACAGTGACCCGGGGTATGAAGCACCGTTATCTTCAATCCGTCCACTGTCGTTCCGTCAAGGCTCATGATGTCTTTAGGCTCTATATCGTAGGTCTCTGGGCCTGCAAAGTCTAAAGAGCAGTTCTTTCTGGGGTCCTTAAGGCAGATGGCATCCTCGGGATGGATATAGATGGGGACCACCGGATACTCTTCACTCCAGATCCCTGCAGCCGCCAGATGGTCGAAATGTCCGTGGGTAATGATGATGGCCTTAAGTTCTCTGGCCTTCAGGTCATCTGCTGCCCTGCTCCTTGTAACGGCATCAGGCTTACATGAAGGATCGATGACGAACCAGCATGTATCTGACATGAGGACATACATATTGGACCCTAAAGGGCCATAGGGAAAGACTTTTATATCCATAGTGCGGGTGTTTCTCAGTTTTCCTTAAGCCAGAGACGCCAGTCGAAGTCTCCCCTGTCGATGGCCAGGATAAGTGTCTCGGCCGTAGCAAGGTTGGTGGCATAAGGGATATTGTTGTAATCGCAGACATTAAGGAGCTCGTGGGCATCCTTGAGCTGCTGCTCGTTCCTGCCGTCCCTTAAGTAGATGACGCAGTCGATCTCATTGAACTGGGCTCTTGCTGCCAGCTGCTCAAGGCCGCTGGAGTAATCTACGGAAAGTCCTGACACCTCGATATCCACCGCAGACTTAAGGTACTTAGCGGTGTTATATACCGAAATAAGCTGATGTTTAAGTAAAAGGGTCTTGTATGCTATACAGAAATTGACCAGTAACTCATTCTTACGGTTATCAGCCATCAGGACGATCTTCATAACAGAACCTCTTTATCTGAAATCTCTTTTATAATTTTATTAGAATTCAGTACTATTATCAATTGAAATTTGCATAAACTAATCGCGAAAAAACTGATTTTTTGACAAAAGGTCAGTCTTCCGTATCGTCATCCTCCACTACCACCGGTGTGGGAACAGGCGTAGGGATAAAGAGATCAACGTCGTCTCCGATCTGGGGATAAGACTCGGGAACGCTGGCGGAATAGCTCTCAGGCACTCCGAAATAAGCAGCCAGCAGGTCTCTGGCAATAATGGCAGTGGACTTACCCCACTCACCTCTCTCAACAACAAGGGCGATGGCTACCTCGGGATCGTCAGCAGGGGCATAACATACGAAAAGTCCGTTGGAATACTCCTTATGGCTCTCCTCGTAACCTGTCTCAGCCGTACCTGTCTTACATACAACTGCGATGGGGAAATCGAAGAAGGTCTCCTGAGCCGTACCTTCCCACATGGTAGTACCTGTTACTACGCATCTCATGGCATATCTTACTGCCTCGAT
>CACXGG010000271.1 GCA_902767145.1 Oscillospiraceae bacterium
AAGGAAATCCTTTATGGCATTTGCACATTCTTCGGGGTACTGGCCTTGAGGAGAATGGCCGCAGCCTTCCAGAAGGTATATGTCCTTATAAGGTGCATTCATCTGCTCATAGTAGTCTTCGATCAGGCCGACCGGGCAGATCCAGTCGTCCCCTCCTGATAAGAAGAATACGGGGACTTCAAAATCTGCTCCCAGATCGCCGATATAAAAACTCATCAAGGTATCGTCCAGGGCCCCTTCCAGTTCTTCAAATCTGGTGTTTCCCATCATAGTGGACATCTCCAGGCAATACCACCTGGCATCATCTACTCCCGCATAAGGAGAAGTTACTGCTGCCATGGTAGATACATCTGTCACATCTCCCTGGGGGTGGTAAACTTCCACGCAACTTCTGAGGGCCTGGAGTTTTGGCAGTGATCCCATATCATTAACAAACTCTTCATATGCCGCTTCCATAGAAGAAGTGTCATCTCCCTTAGCCCTGGCTTTTTCAAGCGCATCTTCGTAGCTGTATATTTCGCCGGCAAAATCCCTTTCATCGATACACTGGCCGATACCGATATAAGCTGATACTTTATCAGGATGATCCATCACATAAGTGGTTCCCAGCATACTACCGTAGGAGTGGCCCATGATGATGACCTGATCCTGACCAAATCTGTCGCAGCAGTAATCTACAAGAGCATCCAGATCCTCAAGCTGCTTATCGAAAGTCAGCGTCTCATTATCGGGATCAGTATCCATATTTCTGTAGTAGGATCTTCCGCATCCTCTCTCGTCCCAGCAGACTACGGTGTAATCATCGGTAAGATAGTCCATGAAAGAGTAATCCAAGAATGTAGTAGGTGCTCCCGGGCCTCCGTGAAGAGAAATGATAACAGGATTATCTACACTCTTTCCCAAAACGAGAAGATACTCTTCCTGATCCGTAAGCTTCACATAGATACCTTCGTTAACTCCGTCCTTATACTCTATGGCCCTGGTGATCTCTTTATAGTTTCTGCCGGCGATACAGAAGATAAGTGATCCGAATACCAGAAGGAAAAGGACTATGCCTATTCCCTTCAGGATGCCTTTAACGATCCTGACGGGAAGCTTCTTTTTCGCTGGCTTACCGCAGACCTCATTTCTGTGCTGGAGGTGGATCCCGATATGGCCGATACCGAGTATGATAGATCCTGCGACCATAAGGATATTTCCGCCGTAGATACCAAGAAAGAAGAAAGCAAAGACCGGGTATGTTGCACCTGCAACAGGTACTCCGCAGAATGAAGAATACATGTCCTTCATTGTCTTTTCGCTCTTGAAGTAACGGATCCAGTAAAGCTCATAGAACACCATGCAGAGGAAGGACAATCCCAGCATTACAGTCCAGAAAGTAAACTGCTTTATGTTAAAGTTCGAAAAGACCAGGGCTGCAGGTGTAACGATGACCTGTCCCACCCTCTCAAAAGCAAGGAGTACCTTGTTCTCGTTCTTAACATACTTGTCGTAATCTTTTGGCTTGTTCTTTGCCCATATGATATTGGGCACGAAAAGCAAGACAAGCCAGATAAGTCCGATGTAAGAAAAACCAAATGTCATATATCTATCCTCCGATATCAGTATCCGTATGAAACTTCATTTATGATCAGTTGCCCTGCTTCAGTGCCATCTGTAGTGATCGTAAGACCGGTAACACTTGTGAAGTCGAAGTTTTCAGAAGTGAACATTTCAGGGGTGATCCTGACCTGCCCGATCTGATGCTTATATTCGTATGTTCCGAAGAACACGTCATCCTTGTAGAGCTGGACTGCAAGAGAGTGATAAATGAACACAGGCTGGTCGATACTTATGGTATTTCCTTCTGCATCGGTAAGCACCACCGTGTAGTCAAGACCCTCCGTCAGATCTTCTGTATCTTCTCTCATATCGGCGATACCAAAACTCAGATATCCTTCCGACATATCCACAGGATCAAAAGAAACGTTGATGACAGGCTCTGACTCTTCTTCCCATGAAAGGGAAAGAACATAGTCCTCTCCTTCTCCGCCGTCGCCCCTGACATAAGGCTCGATGGTCCAGCTTTCCGTTCCCGTAACATCTACAGTCGTTCCGTTTCCGTAATCTGCGATATTGACAGTATCGTCAAAAGAACAGATCGTTACCGTGTTCGTATCTTCAAAATTTGTTATGTAAACAGTATCAGGAAGATCTGCTTCATATGAAGTAACATCCGACATAAGGGAAAGATATGTAGTGTCCCCCATAACAGTACAGTCAAGGAAAGTCCTGATATATGCCTTTGCGATAAGCTTCTGGTCTGCTTCGTCCAGGAAGTTGTTTGTATTTAAGAAGCCGGTCGGTTCCATATCATAACGGCCCCATTCAGAGTTGAACTGTCCGTGGTTTGCTCCCAGGATATAGACTTCTGACTTGAAATAATAGTCATCCGTGCCACCGGTAAATGTGACGTTATTATACTGCTTTTCACCCATCATTATGGAAACGTCCTGATCGTTGGAACCGTGGATCAGAAGGTAATTGACATCAGAGAGCTCCACCGAGTGACTGGCAGGCATATACTGGTCAACAACAGGAGCGATGGCAACGATAGATGTGATATTAAAGTGATAATCAAACTTGACATTTCCATCTTCCGGATATGCATCAAGATCGTTAAAAAGATAAGCTGTAGCAACCATCTCACCGCCTCTTGAATGACCGCCGATAGCTATCCTGTCAGGATCCATAAGTCCGCTTAAGGGATTACCGGATGTCTCGTTAAGATCAAGAATTGCCTTCATGTTTTCTAGAAGAAGGACAGCGCGGAGGTCATTTTCCGTGGAAAGTTCGTTGATTATATTCTCATCCACGGAAACGACAACATAACCGTTTGATGCAAGATACTGTCCCAGGTATTCATATCCCAGATAAGAAGGCTCGGTCGAAACATGGGCACCATGGACCATAAAGAACACAGGGCAGTTTTCCTGTCCTTCGGGATACCAGATCTGACCTTTGACAGGTGTCTCACTAAAATCATAATCACTGACAGCTCTCGTCATTGCCGTCAGGGGATCATCCACATCTTCAAGATAATCATATACAGTAAAATCAACTGTATCAGTTACTATATCCTCCTCTTCCCCGGGACCGTAAGACAGTGTGGCAACGTTGTAAGGACCGTCCTCCAGATAAGAAGAAAAACCTGCCACGGAAGATCCGCTTCCGGGGTTGATATTGTTATAGAAATCAACTCTGCTATCTCCAAAGATATCGTTATGGTAACAATATCCGAAAACTGCCGTATAAGCCACCGCAAGAGTCAGGGCAACATACGAAAAGACCTGTCTGAATCTTCTGGTCCTGATAAAGCTCCAGATCACCCTTCCGATGATATCGGCGCAAAGGACAAGAAGAAATGTGGTTCCTAAAGCTGCGGGGATGGCTTCACCCTCGTTAGCCACGATATTGACTCCGCATACTGCGAACCAGGCGATGAAGAAATAACATTTGCAGCGTTTACCTCCGCCCCAGATAAGCTTTATGACCAGGTTAAGCAGTTCCGCAAATATAGCCCATATCAATGCCATAATTACGATACAAATGACAAG
>CACXGG010000272.1 GCA_902767145.1 Oscillospiraceae bacterium
GATCTCTTCTTCCTCTTCTTCAGAATCCTTGTCGAAGGCTTCTCGTTCCTCCATGATCTCTCTGTCAAGATCAAGTTCATCTTTCTTATTCTTCTTGGTATCTGCCATTATTCTTTTCCCCCGTATTTTTTTATTTCTTTCTGTATGTTCATCAGTTCTCTGGTCAGAGATTCCAGCATTTCCTGTCCCATGTCGCTTTCATCCGCCAGATCCATCTTATTGACTATATCTTTTTCACGTTTCCTCAGATTACTGAGTTTCCATTTATCTATACTCTCTCTGAGTATGTCTTCTTCCTTACCTGCCAGTATAATACCGTTTAGTTCCCTCGTAAGCGCCTGGCTTTCTTCAGGATCAAGCCTGTCATTCAGATCTCCGATATCGAACTCACCTTTGGAACCGAACAGTTCGAAAAACAGGTTCTCGATTTTCTTCGCAAAGGGTGATTCCATAACACCGGGATCTTCGAAAAGTTGCTCCGTCAGATCAGGATTGGTAAGTATCGCTGATATCACGTTTCCTTCCAAAGGACTGAGCTTCAGATCCGTGCTCTCATCCGTCTGCCGTCTTACAGGTTCAGGAGGCTTGTTCGATTCGGATTCGATCTCCGCCAATATAGCTCTCTCCGATACCTTCAGGTTCTCTGCCAGAGACCTGACGTAGATATCCATCTCCACAGGACTGAGTCTTCGGAGTATGTCAGCGGCTTTCCTGATATATTCCAGTTTCTCGTCATCTTTACTGACGTCCAGTCCCTTCATTGCTGAATCCAGTTTATACTGAACAGCCGGCGATGCATCTTTTGCAAGCTTCATGAAGCCTTCTTTACCATGAGTCTTGGCATATTCATCAGGATCCTTACCGTCTGTGACGTGAAATACCTTGACCTTGAGCCCCTGAGGCACCAATATGTCTACGCCTCTTAAAGCAGCGTTTATTCCCGCATTGTCAGCATCGTAGCAAAGTATCACGTTTCCTGTGTATCTCTTAAGCAGTCTGGCCTGGTTTTCAGTAAGCGCCGTTCCCAGAGATGCCGCCACATTCTTGACTCCATGCTGGTAAAGGCTTATGACGTCCATATAACCTTCGACCAAAATCGCATTCCCTTCGCGACCTATCTCCTGCTTGGTGGTATTCAAAGCGTACAGATTGTTCTTCTTCTGGAAGATCGCATTCTCAGGAGAATTCAGATATTTAGGATTATCATTATCATCGATCCTTCTCCCGCCGAAGCCTATGACCTTGCCGGAAGTGTTAATGATGGGAAAGATGACACGGTGCCGAAATTTATCATAGATTTTGCCATCCTTTCCCCTGGATGCAAGCCCCAGATCTATGAGATCCTTATCTTCATATCCCTTTGACTTCAGATGCTTGTAAAGGCTGTCCCACTCCCTGTCAGCATAGCCAATGCCGAACTTCTTAAGAATGGCATCCTCCATGCCACGCTTCTTCATATATGTGTAACCCGGGTTTGCCTTCTCGGTAAGGGCCTTATAAAAGAACCTGGCAGCTTCCCTGTTTATCTCATAAAGTCTGGCCTTATCCTTGTTGTTATCACTCTTGGCAAAGTTGACCTCGATACCGTTCTCGCGCCCAAGCTTCTCGCAGGCTTCCATAAAATCCAGATTGTAGTATTTCATGGTGAAACCTATCACGTCGCCCGATGCTCCGCAGCCGAAGCATGTATAGATCTGCTTCTGATCAGACACAACAAAAGACGGAGTCTTCTCATTATGAAAAGGACAAACTCCCTTATAATTGGAGCCTGCTCTCTTCAGAGGAACGACTCTGCCTATGACGTCCACGATATTAAGTTGGCTCTTCAGATCTTCTACTCCGCTTCCGGACGTTCTCTGAACCATATCTTGTGGTCCCCCTTGTCTTATAACTTTAATATACCCCAAAAAATTCAAATTCCTTTAATAATAAAAAATTCCCTGCAAAAAATTTTTTGCAGGGATATATTCCTTATCACTTGTCTATTTCCATGCTTTAGGCACGAATATGTCTGTGTACGTTGATAACGCGAACCTGTCTGTCATGCCGGCAACATAATCCTTGACGGCTTCGTGAACACCGTCTTTTTTAGCGATCTGCTTGAGTTCTTCAGGCAAAAGCTCCGGATTATCACAGTAATAGTCATACAGGGACTTGATCACGGTCTCGACCTTGTTCAGGTCCTCATCCCTTTTTACACGGCTGTTCTTGTAAACGTTGGAGAACATGAACTTCCTTAAGTGCTCCATCTCCTTCTTGAACTCCGGGCTCTGCAGGATCTTGCCCTTTCCTTCGCTGTTTTTGATAACGTCAATGACCAAAGAATTGATCCTTGACCTGTGCGAATTCCCGAAAAGTTCAATGGATGATGAAGGAAGATCCTCAAACAAAATAACTCCCGAACGCAGAGCGTCATCGATATCGTGATTTATATAGGCGATGCGGTCCGCCAGATGTACGATCTGACCTTCAAGTGTAAACGGAGTATTCGGTCCGGTATGATTTACTATTCCGTCTCTTACTTCAGCTGTAAGATTCATGCCCTGACCCTCCCTGTGGCGGCTGCCTTCAAGCACGTCAACAACTCTTAAGCTCTGCACGTTATGATGGAATCCGCCGGGATGGATCTTGTTAAGGACTTCCTCACCGTTATGTCCGAAAGGCGTATGTCCCAGATCGTGTCCAAGGGCTATGGCCTCAGTAAGGTCTTCATTGTAGTTCAGAGCTCTGGCTATGGTCCTTGCGATCTGGCTTACCTCAAGGGTATGCGTGAGTCTGGTCCTGAAATGGTCCCCTTCAGGTGCCAGGAATACCTGAGTCTTATGCATTAGCCTTCTGAAGGACTTGGAGTGGATTATCCTGTCCCTGTCCCTTTGAAACTCAGTCCTTACTTCATCCTTGGGTTCCTCGAACTGACGACCGCGTGTAAATCTTGATTTGGAGGCTTTTGGATCCAGATTGTCTATTTCTCTTTGTTCAATGTCTTCTCTGAAAAGCATTATTTTGTCTTCACTTTCTTTACTGCGCTCCATTTGGAGGAATATGTTACGCCTTTTACCTTCTTGTAGGTCTTTATCCTTACGTAATATGTCTTTTTGGCTTTTAGTTTTGTTATTTTTTTGCTGGCTTTTTTAGCAGAGCTTACGGTAACGGTCTTTGCGCCTTTCATGTTTTTCTTAAGGCTGTACTGGATCTTATAACCCTGATTCTGTTTAGTCACCTTATTCCATTTTACCGTGAAACCCTTCTTTGCTTTTAACAGCTTGGTTATCTTAGTAGCTTTAGGGTTGATTTTGAAGGAAAGTTTCTTAGTACCCTTGAATTTACCTTTACCTACGACTTTGACCGTAGCCTTTCCGACTTTAATATTATTGGAATATTTAACGGTATAGTCTTTTCCCTTCTTGAGTTTGATCCCATTATATTTGACAGTTAC
>CACXGG010000273.1 GCA_902767145.1 Oscillospiraceae bacterium
AAGAAAAGGCTTACCATCTGGTAAGCCTTTTTTATTGTCCGTTATCGCCTTTATTTATCAGGAAAGCTCTGCTGCAGGAAGGAAATCAAGAACGATGATACCTGATCCCGTATCTGTCTGGATGATACTGATATCGTAGGCATAATCTCCCCTGACATCAAATGTAGAATCATTGATACCTGCAAGAGCAGACTCTACAGCATCGAAAGCCTCATCTGAGTTCATATCGGGATATACCATCTGCAGATATGATCCGAAATAAACAAGAAGGAATTCATAATAGTCGGAAGATGAACTGTATTCAGCCATTACACGGAGGGATGTAACCTTACCATCGTAGTTTCTGACAGTTCCCGTAAGAGCTGTTCCGAAGGTAGTAGCCGTATTATTGATGGAAACAGTAAAACCTGTATATCTTCCTGACTGGCCTGAACCCTCGGAATCCGAAGTATCATATGTAACAGCAGGGATAGCGAAGTTATAGGCGGACAGTGAGTTGTTGTAGATCTCTGTCTGGGCATATCTCTCAGCCATCTGCTCAGGTGTGAAATCAAATGAATTAAGGGCAAGAGCCGGGATGGCAAAAAAAAGGATCGCTCCTATGACCACTGCCACTGCAAGGAAAAGACATACGGGGATCATGGGCTTTTTCTTACATTCACCGATAAAGGTCTTCTTGCCTGAAGCCTTGACGGCAGCCTTCTTCTCCTCTTTTTCCTTTTCCTTCTTTTCTTTTACTCTCTTAGCCTTACCGGACTCAAGGACCTTCAGGGCTTTTTCATATTCATCCTGATCTACGATATCATCAGAAAACTCATGGACCTCTTCGTTTATCTCCTCAGAGATCTCCTCTGCGCCTTCTTTGACAGTTTCTTCGATATCTTCCTTTATATCTTTTTTATCGTCGGCCATCATGGCACCTCCGTCTACAGTTCTTTTGTAACCGAATGATATTATATAGCAAATTGAAGTTATTGCATAATATAAAGAACTATTTTATCCTCATTTTATATAAATGAGGGCGAAAAGGAGGCTTTCTTATGGCACACGTACTTATTTCCGGCGGATCCAGAGGCATCGGCGCATCGGCAGTCATCAAATTTGCGGTAAACGGCTATAAGGTCTCCTATCTTTTCGTTAACGAGGCAAAGATAACGGGAGAGAACATCTTCCCTATCCGCTGTGACGTATCTGACCCGGAGGCAGTAAGGGATTCCGTAGCCGCTGCAGTCACAAAGTTCGGCGATATAGACATCCTGGTCTCCAACAGCGGCATTTCCATGTCAGGTCTTGCCACGGATTTCGGGTTCGAAGACTACAGAAAGATCATGGACGTAAACTTCGGTGGTCTCTTCAATCTTACTTCTGAAGTCATTCCCTCCATGGTAAGCCGTAAAAAAGGTACTATCATCGCCGTTTCCTCCATGTGGGGACAGACAGGCGCTTCCTGTGAAGCCCTCTACTCTGCCACCAAAGGCGCCGTAGATGCTTATATAAAATCTCTGGCCAAGGAACTGGGACCCTCAGGCATCAGGGTCAACGCCATCTCCCCCGGAGTTATAAATACTGATATGATGAAGGAGTTCTCCGAGGAGGCAAAAAAAGAACTTGCCGACGAGACCCCTATCGGTCGTATCGGCAAGCCCTCTGAAGCTGCTGATCTTATATTCTATCTGGCCTCGGACTCTTCGTCCTTTATCACCGGCCAGGTCATCGGAGTCAACGGAGGATTCCTTATCTGATCTCCTTGACTACGGAATCAAATGTATCTGTGATCTCCTTGGAAGGAGCAGCAGTTACGAGACTTATCACAAGTACAAAGATGCAGTTAACGATAAATGCAGGAAGGAGCTCGTAGATATCGAGAGCCGTTCCGGCAAATGTTGTCCTGATAAGGAATTTCCAGATAAAGATCATGGAACCACCGGCGACCATACCGGTAAGTATTCCCCACTTGTTGGATCTCTTCCAGAAAAGAGCGAAGAGAACTGCAGGTCCGAATACGGCACCGAATCCGCCCCATGCAAAGGAAACGATCCTGAATACGGAGCTGTTGGGATCCATGGCAAGGAATACTGCTACCACTGAGATAGCAAGTACTGAAATCCTTGCAAGGATGATGGATGTCTTTTCGGAGATCTTTACCTTGAACACTTCCTGGACCAGGTTCTGGGAAATGGAAGAAGCCGCAGCAAGGAGCTGTGAGTCAGATGTGGACATGGTGGATGCCAGGATACCTGCAAGGATAATACCGCCGACAACTGCTGCAAGGACATTGTGCTCACTTATGACCTTTGCGACATCGATGATAAGAGTCTCTGCCTCTGAGTTATTAGTATATGCGGGAACGACACCGTCCTTCATGAGAGAGTAACCGACAACACCGATAAGGATAGCAACACCCATGGAGATGACTACCCAGACAGATGCGACTCTTCTGGAAAGAGCGATCTTGTTCTTATCCTCTACTGCCATGAAGCGAAGAAGGATATGGGGCATACCGAAATATCCGAGGCCCCAGGCAAGTGTTGAAACGATGGGAAGGAAACCGTAACTTCCCGTAGCTGATGTTCCGATATCATAACCCTTGAATAAATCAAGATAACCGTCAAAACCCCTGACATTATCGATGGCAGTACCAAGGCTGCCTGCCTTGGAGATACCAAACCCGACAACTACGATAAGTGCGACGGTCATGATGATGCTCTGTACAAAGTCTGTGGTGGATGCAGCAAGGAATCCGCCAAGTGCACAGTAGATAACGATAACTACGGCTGAAAGGATCATGGCCGTGAGGTAATCGATACCGAAGAGCGATGAGAAGAGCTTACCGCAGGCGGCAAAACCGGATGCTGTGTAAGGCACGAAGAAGATAACGATGAATATGGCAG
>CACXGG010000274.1 GCA_902767145.1 Oscillospiraceae bacterium
ATTGGCATAGAATGAGATATATCCGCCCAAGGGGACCTTAGGCGAGATCAGCCAGTTATCAGGATCTAATACCTTATTATTTTCTTTCTCATAAGAAAGGCTCATAATCGAGTCATTTCCAGTATGTACATAATATTCAGGATTGTCGTTATCCGCATAAACATCGCTGGTACCGTAGCGGAACCAATCATATCCGTCTCCGTCAGCATCGATGGAGATCCAATCCTCAAGGCCATCCTCAAAGCCCCATTTATACACCACGTCATCTGCCTTGACCTCAGTCCCCATAAACGGGACTGCTCCCAGCACAAAGGCGAGAGAAAGGATGCTTCCCGTCAGCGCCTTGAAACATTTCAATTTGTCTTTCATAAAGACCTCCTTTCAAGATATGATCGCCATTTAGAACATTACTTCCTAATTTAATTTTACATGGTTAAAGTTATCTGTTCATCAACCAAAAGGTTGATTGCAACAAAAAAAGGATGCCCGTAGGCATCCTTTTGTGATCTCTTGATCTCTGATCAGCGCTTTCTCTTTCTAGCAGCCTCAGACTTCTTCTTACGGCGTACAGAAGGCTTCTCGTAGTGCTCTCTCTTGCGAACTTCAGCAAGAACACCAGATCTTGCACAGGAACGCTTAAAGCGGCGAAGTGCACTGTCAAGGGACTCATTCTCCTTAACTCTGATCTCTGACATCTCATATCCCCCCTTCCGTACGTGGCGATAAATAACTCGGATATTATATCCCAGCTCCTTCTATCCGTCAAATCCTTTTGTATCTTATGCAATGGATATTATTTATAAAATAGTGTAAAATCAGTTCTCGAAATGACACGATTATCTTTGAAAAACGGAAAACTCCCTGCAAAGATCCTTTTCGGCGCCGAGATCTTTATCACTGCGGTACTGCTTCTTGCGTCTTTTCTCATATTCTATTACACCGATTTCTCCGATTCCCTGGACAATGGTGTAATGCTCTTCGAATCCATAAAGAACGGAAACTTCACAGAATACTACAGATATGCAGCCGAAAATGCTGCCTCCGAGACGGTCTATACAGCCAACTACAATGTGCTCCTTTATTTCGTTTTCATGATCTGGAACCTGCCTACGGCCATCCTCCATGTGACAAAGGGCATAGACTATATGGACTCCGTCAAGTGCCTTCTGTGGTGTAAGCTTCTGATCCTTCTTTTGATCCTGGCATCTTCCTATGTGATCAGAAAGATAATGGATCTTTATGTGGACAGCAAGGAACTTAAGAACAAGGCACACCTTTTCTTCCTTTCATGTTCCTGCGTTATCGTCCCTGCCCTGGTGGCCTCCCAGTACGATATCTTCTCCATTTTCTTCATCCTTCTGGGCCTTTATTTTTACCTGAAGAAGGACATGAAGAAGTTCCTTATATTCTTCATGGTAGCAGTACCTTTTAAGAGTTTTGCGTTCTTTGTTTTCGTACCTCTTCTTCTGCTCCACGAGAAGAACATCCTTAAGATCTTCGGCAAGTGCATCCTGGTATTTATCCCCCAGTTTGTTGCCGGACTTCCCTTCAGGGGCGAAGAGTTCTACACCATCTGCCTTAAGTCCCAGAACAGGGATGCCATGGAGCTCCTTTTAAACGGCACAGTTGAGATCGCCGGCTATTCAGTAAATCTTTTCTTTGTAGCCTTCATCTCCCTCTGTGTTTTCTGCTACATGAAAAAGCTCTCTTTCGCAGAAGAAAAGGATCCTGCGATCCCGATCTTCATCACCACCTGTGCTATCTCATCCTTCATGCTCTTCATGAGCATCAGGTCCTACTGGGTGATCATGTTCATACCATTCACCCTTCTTCTTGCATTCACAGGAAAGAAGTCACTTCGCGTGAACCTTCTTCTCTTCACCATAGGATCTTCCTGCTATACATTCCACGCTCTTTACAACCACTGGATCTACAGCAGCGGAAAGATCATTTCAGAACTTATCTTCAAGAGAATGGATTCAGTCACCATCCCCGAAACAGAGGAACTTAAGTATGCAAGCCTTAAAGAGTTCTACAGACTCCACGAGCTGAACCAGTACTCCCAGGCTCTCTATACCATCTTCTTCGTATCGGTGATCATCCTTCTTGTCATCAACTGCCCCTTCTTCGGCAAAGAGGACAAGAAAGACATGACCTTCGACTGGTGGATCCTTCCCATGCAGCTTGTTATCTCTGCTATCCCTCTCTGCCTTATCCTCTATGTAAATCTGGCATCTGCAGGATACCCGGTCTACTCAAGGGGCATGGAGTCCGGAGAGTACCTGGACTATAACGTTACCTACAACGAAGGCACCATCACCCAGTGCTTCGATGCCGACGAAAACGATACCATCGAATACATAGAATTCATGTGCGAAAACAATAACACGGACCGCATGATCCGCGACACCCTTCACATAACCGTCTCCGATAACGACACAGGCACTGTTCTCGTGGACGAGACCGCAGGTGCCGCTATCCTCAAGGACGAGTCAAAGAACAGGATCACTTTCGATCCCGTGGATATCATTGAAGGACACACCTACTGCATCACTGTCCAGGGCGAACACCTTGATACTCCCCAGATCAGTTCCATCCATATGGGAACGACCTCTAGCCTGGAGGACGAAGACTATCCCATGGAATTAAACGGAGAGCCCCAGGACTGCAACCTGGCCTTCGTAGTCAAGTGATCCCATAATTTAAAATCTTTTAACAACTGCCACTGATGTCCCGTCTTATAATTAATCTATATGGTTTTTTAGGAGGGGCTTATGAAAAAGAGAGCTATTGTTTCATCTATCGTAACGGTCAGCATCCTTGTTTCAGCATATGGCACTGCATTTGCCGACGGCGGCGGATGCATCAATATGCCGGACAACGAAGGTTGCTTCGAATGGTATTATGACAGTTATAATCACACCTTCAGTTTAAATAAGATCGGTGACAATAACCAAGGTTCTAATCCAACAGACGTTCGGAATATCTCTAATGAGATAGAGATATTGAATATACAAAACACTTATAACGACGAAGCTTATGCTTTTACCGGACTTGTTGATGGCGGACCACCATGCGAGCTGGAGTCACTCACAGAGATCAATATCTACGGCAGTTGCTCAAGGTTCGATTGTATTAGTGACATGCCAAATCTCGAGGTTATCAACATATATGACAAT
>CACXGG010000275.1 GCA_902767145.1 Oscillospiraceae bacterium
AAAAATATAGCTATGTAATGTTGAAGCATAAACCTTCTCCGTCATTATTTGTCTGTTCATTATATATTCTTCTTAATAAATTGTCATCTTGTGATATCATTATGTTGGCAAAAATGAGATAAACGAGGTGTTAACTATATGAAAAAGAATGGAATCCTTGCACTTGCATTAGTATCCGCAGTTGCGGCTTTCTCCCTTACGGGATGTATCGAATACAAATCCCCCGACGACTTTAAGCCCACAGAGACGACGGAGGATCACAACGGAGATGAAGAGAACCCCGACGTAACGGCAACAGATGATACAGACAGCACAGATAGTGACGGCGTCTCCGGTCTTCACCATGTTGAGATAGAGATCGAGGACTACGGCACCATCGAGGTAGAGCTCGACGCCGATACAGCTCCAATCACAGTTGAGAACTTTATGGATCTTGCAGAATCCGGTTTCTATGACGGACTCACATTCCACAGGATCATCGACGGATTTATGATCCAGGGCGGCGATCCCCTTGGAAACGGCACAGGCGGAAGCGATAATACGATCGTCGGAGAATTTGCCTCCAACGGTTACGAGAACGATATCTCCCATGTCAGGGGAACCATCTCCATGGCAAGGAGCCAGAACGCTAACAGCGCATCCTCCCAGTTCTTCATCGTTCAGACGGATGCCACATATCTCGACGGTGACTATGCAGGCTTCGGTCATGTAACATCAGGCATGGAGATCGTGGACCAGATCTGTCAGGACACACCTGTTACAGACGGTAACGGTACAGTAAGGAGCGAGGATCAGCCTGTCATCACGACGATCAGAGTAATAGACTGATGGACATAGAGAAGGAACTTCAGAAACAGCTCTTAAATGAGAGGGAATCGGACATCTTCAGGAACTCCTATGACAGGGAGATACGTTTCTATGACATCATCTCCTCCGGAGATTCCGACCTTCTCAATGCTTTTTTTGAAGAACTGGACAAGGGTCCCTCCGACAACAGGCAGGGTGTACTGAGCGACAGTGAGCTCGCCAACCAGAAATACCACAGCGTCATCATGACCGCCCTCATCAGCAGGTTCTGTATCGAGGCCGGGATGGACATCTCCGTGAGCTACTCCCTGAGCGACATCTTCATCAGAAAGATCGACAAGGCCAAGAGCGTGGATGAGGTATGGGAACTTCAGAAGCTCATCGCCTCGGAATACTGCACCAGGATGCGTAACAGTGTTAAAAAGGCAGTAGTTTCAAGGCATGTGGTGCTTGCTATCGATTACATAAGGACAAACATCAGAGAGAACCTGACGGTGGAATACATAGCCTCCGCCCTGTCCCTCAACCCCAGTTATCTGTCAAAACTCTTCAAGCAGGAGATGGGCAGATCCATAAGCACATACATAAGGGACCAGAAGATAGATATCGCAAAGAACATGCTCCGCCACCTGGACGAATCCTCTCTTTCCATCGCCAATTATCTGGGATTTTCCTCCCAGAGCCACTTCATCCAGGTATTCAAGAAAGAGACAGGCATGACTCCCGAGGAGTACAGGAAAAAGAACTACCACCAGAGCTGGATGGGAAAAGAATGATCACTCCACGCTCTTAAGTGACTCGGCCATATCGATCCTGTCGATCTTCCTTCTCATGACAAGATCAACGATCACCGAGAACAGGATGACAAATCCCAGGGAATAGACATAGCTTATGGGGAAGATACGGCAGATGAAGGTCACCGTATCCATCTCGATCTGGGCGATAACGAACCTGTGAAGGGCGATGCCCAGGGGGATACCGAAGATAAATCCCATAAATACCAGGATAAAGTTCTCCCTGAATACATATGAACCTGTCTCCACCCTGTCAAAGCCCAGGACCTTGATGGTGGCTATCTCCCTTATCCTCTCTGTTATATTGATATTATTTAAATTAAAGAGAACGATGAATGCCAGAGCTGCGGCACATCCTATGATGAGTATGACCACCTTGTTGAGCTGGGTCATGGTCTCACGGAAGGAAGACCTCATCTCGCTTACAACGCTCCAGGACTTTACATTCTTATTCCCCGCCAGATATGAAGCATAGTCATAATCGGTTATCCCCGTGGCCTCAGGGGAGTTATCCCCCTCCCTGGTAATAAGGAACGTAGAGGGCTCATATGCTTCCCCGAACATGGCCTCATAGGTGGTGCCGTTCATAAATGCATAGTGGTAGATATAGTTATCGAAGACATATTCCACTTCGCAGGTAAAGCTCTCTCCCATATCCCCGTAGGATAAAGTGATATCATCGCCGGGGCCTATGCCGCACTTATCCGCCAGTTTGGAACTGATGGCGATCTTCCCGTCCGAAGGCCAGGGCATCTTCTCACCTGCGCTCTCCCCTATCAGGACCGCTCCGATACCGGGATCGTCAGAGACCATGAGCGTCACATCCCTTATGATGTCGGGACCGTTATGGGTGACGCTCTCGATCCTTATAAGGGCGCTGTCTGTTCCGACCCCGAAGTGTGCATCTGTATCCTTTAAGGCCTTCTCCATGGAGGATACGGAAGTTCCGTCCTTAAAGTCCGCTTCGATATCATAGACGGTTATATTGTCATACTGATAGTCGACTATACCGTCGATGGAATCCTTGATGCCGAATCCCGTGATAAGAAGTGCCGTACATCCCGCGATGCCGATGATCATCATCCACATCCTCTTTTTAAACCTGAAGACATTTCTTATGGAGACCTTATGGGTAAACCTCAGTCTCTTCCAGATAAAACCGATACGCTCCAGGATTATCCTCTTTCCTGCAGGAGGGGACTTGGGTCTCATAAGTTCCGCAGGCGTTCCCGAAAGCTCGGAAAGAGCAGTCACCACCGTCACACCAACGGAGCACACCAGGGAAACGAAAAGGGAGAGAAGGAATATCTTTATACTTCCCACGAAAACGATGGGAGCAAAACCATACATCATCCCGTAGACCTGCCAGATAACATAGGGGAAGAGCTTGACGCCTCCCAGATACCCGGCGGTACATCCTATAACGGAGGCGAGCCCCGCGTAGATCACATATTTCATAATGATGGAAAAGCCACTGTATCCCATGGCTCTCATGGAGCCTATCTGCATCCTCTCATCAGCCACCATCCTCTGCATGGTGGTGGAGCACACAAGAGCCGCCAGGGCGAAAAAGAATATGGGGAACACCCGGGCGATACCGTCGACTATATGGGCGTCGTTATCAAAGGAGACATAACCCACGTTGGTCCTTCTGTCCAGGACAAAGGTCTCGGGATCATCTATGTCGTTCAGCATGGCATAACCGAATCCAAGAGCCCGGTATCCCGACGATATCTCATCCTGATATTCCACCAGGCCTTCGTAGTATTCCCTCTGACCGTCAAGATATTCCTCTATGCCGTCATTCAGTTCTTCTACACCATCGTTATAATCAGACAGACCGCTGTTATAGTCAGACAGGCCGGAATTATAATCCGACAGTCCGCTCTCATATTCCGCGATGCCGTTTTCCAGTTCATCCCTGGTCTCCTCCAGTTCATCCCTGGCCTCTTCTATGGCAACCTTGCCTGCGGCCACCTGGGAAAGGCCTTCATTGACCTGGTCCAGCTGTGTCTGAAGATCTGCTATGGTGGCAGTTGCCGTGGCAATACCGGCCTCCGTCTGGGTCAGGCCTGTCTGGGCCTCGGTAAGTCCTGTATCCAGCTGTGTCTTCTGGGCTGTCAGGGCTATGAGGGTATCCTGATCCCTCTCATCCTCAGGAAGCTCCTCTATTGCTTCTATAGAAGCATTTACCGTTTCCAGGGATGTGGTCAGGGTCTCTATGGTGGTCTCAAGTTCCGTCTTCGTGGCCTGAAGTGTCTCCAGGGTACTGTTGGCAGTGGCTATACCTGTCTCCAGCTGGGTCTTGGCATCGGTGAGCTGTGCCTCCTGGGAAAGGAGCTGCTGCTCCTGCTCATCTATCTCATCCTCACCGTCCTCGATGGCCTGCCTTCCTTCGTTGATCTCATCCAGGGCATCGTCAAGGTCAGCCCTGGCATTGGTGAGAGTACTGTCGGCATCATCGAGCTCATCCCTTGCATCATCCAGCTCATCCTGTGCATCGATTATGTCCTGGTGTGCATCAAGAAGTTCCTGACGGGCATCCTCCAGCTCCTCCAGGGCATCGGCTCTGGCCTCCTCCAGTTCATCGGAAGCGTCCTGGAGTTCCTGTCTCTTTTCCTCCATGAGATCATCAAATCTCTCATCGATGATGTCCTGAAGAAGGATCTCCATCTCATCGGAGCTCCTGTCGGAGAATTCCTCATAATCATCTGAATAGATGGGATCATCGTTTATAAGGTCCACGAAGCATTCCGTGTAATATTCCATATCAAATCCCGACTCGGGGATATAGGCATAGAAGGTTACCGTGCCTCCTCCCACATCGGTGGTGCCTCTCTGGAAGTTGAGATAATAAGGGGATCTGACTGTTCCCACCACGGTATATTCCGTATAGGAAAAGGCGTTCTTTGTATCCTTATCGTTGGACTCAGAGATAAGGAGGGTACTGCCTATCATGGAATCGGGGCATCTGTATCCGTCAACCACCACTTCGTTCCCCGCCTGGGGCATCCTTCCCGCGGTGACTTCAGGGATATTGATGCCCTCCGTCACGGAGTGAAACCTTACTACAGATACCACCTGGTCAGGATCTTTCGGATCGTAGACCATGGCATCCTGAAGATAAGCACCGGATACATCCTCCACCCCTTCAGCAGTCCTGAGCTTTTCTATATCCTCATCGTCAAAACCGATGGTGGAAATGAGCCTTAAGTC
>CACXGG010000276.1 GCA_902767145.1 Oscillospiraceae bacterium
CATGGCATACGGTGACAGCCAGCTCCTCTGCAGGGTGCTCATAAATATCATCACCAACGCCATCAAGTTCACGCCCCAGAGCGGAAAGATAAATGTAAGTGCCGCTTCTGACGACAAGGAGAGAAAGATCGTCCTCACCGTTGAGGATTCAGGCCCCGGCGTAGAGCCCGAGAAGAGGACACGTATCTTCGAGAGCTTCTATAAGGGAGACCCTTCCAGAAAGGTAGAGGGCTTCGGTCTCGGTCTTTATATCTGTAAGCAGATCCTCTCCGGCCACGGCCAGAGCATCTATGTGGACGAGAGCGAATCCCTGGGCGGTGCCAGGTTTACATTCACATTCCCTTATCCCCCTGTGGAGAAGAAATGAGGACCTCACGAAAACAACTTGCCTCCCTGACCTGGGATGCCCTCTGTGAAGCTTTCCCCGGATCAGAGTGCACCCTGGATAATGACACGCCTGAAAGGCTTGCCATAAGGGGTATCCTTTCCGCCCAGTGCACGGACACCAGGGTGAATCTTACCTGCGTGGATCTTTTCGGAAAGTACCCTGACATGCATATGCTCTCCGAAGCTTCCGAGGAGGAGATAGGGGAGATAATAAGGCCCTGCGGTCTTACTAAGATGAAGTCGAAGTCAGTAAAGGCGTTCTCCACGCTTTTCGTGAATGAATGGGGGGGAAAGGTCCCCACTGATATAGATGCACTCATGAAGTGTCCCGGAGTTGGAAAGAAGATCGCCAACCTTATCGTGGGTGAGATATACGGCATACCTGCCATCGTGGTGGATACCCACTGTAAGAGGGTCATGAAGAGGATCGGCATCACTGATAATGAGGAGCCTCTCAAGGTGGAAGCCGACCTTATGAAGGTCTTTCCCGAGGAGACCTGGATATCCCTGGGCCATAAGGCGGTGGACCTGGGAAGGTCTTACTGCGATGCAAGAAACCCCAAATGTGATATATGTCCCCTTACATCCTTCTGCAGAAAGAGGATAAAGACATGATAAGGCTGGAAGATCCCGTAAACGTCCTGTACGGCATAGGCGATGTTGCTGCCACCAGGCTCGGGAGGCTGGAGATCTTTACGGTCTACGACCTTATAAGCTTTCTGCCCTTCAGATATAACGACTGGTCAAAAGTGGATACCATATCATCCTGTGAGGAAGGCCGGGAGATCTCCTTCTATGGCACAGTTTCCAGTGCTCCTTCAAAGCAGGGATATAAAGCTTCATCTCCCGTTTCCTTCTTCGTAAGTGACGGAAGCGGCAGGATCAAGCTGTCTTTTTTTAACGCTCCGTATATCCTCAAGAAGTTCGAGCGCGGGGATAAGTGCTTTGTCCACGGTATGGTGAATTCCTTCGGAGGAAAGCCCCAGATCGTAAATCCCTTTATAGAAAAAGATGAGACAGCCGCAGGCATGTCCCTTATAAGACCTGTCTACCACCAGACGGCGGGCATAACTTCTGCCCAGCTCTCAAGATGGATAAAGACGGCCCTGGAGCTCGTCTCTGACCAGCTCAGGGATATCGTTCCCGAGACTATAGTAAGATCCGAAGGCCTGCCCACAGCTGCAGAAAGCTACAGGTCTGTCCATTTCCCGGGAAGCCTTCAGGAGGCCGCTCTTGGAAGAAGAAGGATAGCATATGAGGAGCTGATCCTCCTTGGCATCGGCATGAAGAATTTCCTCCAGGGTGAGGATAAGGATGACAGGGCTCCCATAGTGGTGCCCTCCGCAGATAAGATGACACAGGAGGCGAAGATCCGCTGGAAGAAGGTCCTGGGAAATCTCGGATTCGAGCTTACCGGGGATCAGAAAAATGCCCTTCGTGAGATACAGACTGATCTTATGGTCCAAAGGCCCATGAACAGGCTTGTACAGGGAGATGTAGGATCAGGTAAGACGGCAGTTGCCATCCTTTCCATGGCCATGACAGCCATCATGGGGAAGCAGTCGGTGCTCCTGGCTCCAACTTCCGTCCTGGCAAAACAGCACTACGATTCAGCAAGAAAGCTCCTTGAGGGAAGCGGCATAAACGTTGTCCTTCTCCTCGGAAAGACAAAGGCATCCCTCAAAAAGGAGATAAAGGAGCAGCTTAGGACAAATGAGGCATCGGTCATCATCGGTACCCATGCTGTCCTTTCAGATGACGTCAGCTTTAACGACCTGGCCCTGGTCATCGCAGATGAGCAGCACAGGTTCGGCGTTAAGCAGAGAGAGAAGCTCCTTATAAGCAGGCAGGGAGATCAGGATATAAACAGTGTCCATAACCTGGTCATGACCGCCACTCCCATTCCCAGGACCCTGGCAATGGTCATCTACGGGGACATGGATACATCTGTCATCAAGCAGAAGCCTGCAGGGCGTAAGGAGATAAAGACAAACTTCCTGCCGGCCACGGATTCCGACGATCTTTACAGGGCACTTAAGGCGAAGCTCAAGAACGGTGAGCAGGTCTATATCGTCTGCTCCAGGATCGACGATGAAAGCGACGGCTTCATGTGGGATGAAGTTGATGATACAGAGAGCGACGTAAAGGATTTCGTCAGTGTTAAGACCATGGCAAAAAGGCTGCAGGAGCACGGTGTCTCAGGTGAGTTCAGGACTGAGATGCTCTACGGCTCCATGAAGGAAAAAGACAAGATAGACGTTATGGAAAGATTCCTTTCCGGAGAGACAAAGATCCTGGTATCCACCACGGTCATCGAAGTCGGAGTAAATAACCCCAACGCCACACTTATGGTGGTGATGGATGCGGAGAGGTTCGGCCTTTCAACACTTCACCAGCTTCGAGGAAGGATCGGAAGGGGAGACAAGCAGTCCTACTGTATCCTGGCCTCCAACAGCAGGACAGAGGTGGCCCTTCAGAGAATGAAGCTCATGTGCGAATGTTCCGACGGCTTCGAGCTGGCAGGAAAGGATCTGGAGCTTAGAGGTCCCGGTGACTTTTTCGGAACGAGACAGCACGGTATCCCCCAGCTCAGGGCTGCCAATCTCTTTACTGATGCACCGGTTGCCAGGACAGCCTGCGATGCAGTAAATGATATATTTGAAAAGGGCGGACAGGAAGCAGCGGAACTTTACGATTCCATAAAGTATATGTTCGACCTGAGATTCAGAAATAAGATGGAGAACCTTTGATATGCCCAGAGTAGTTTCAGGAGA
>CACXGG010000277.1 GCA_902767145.1 Oscillospiraceae bacterium
GATATGGCTGGAAAAACCGATAACGAAAACAGTAAGCAGTGTTATCAGTATAAGGGAAGAGTAGATGTGCAGGGCAACGGGTATCCTGGATCGTGAAAGACGTCTTCTCTTTGATGCCATTTATTGGTCTGACTCCTCTTTGCTCACGAGCCTGAAACCGTAACCCCAGACTGTTGTGATCTTGGCATCGGATTCACTGAGCTTCTTGCGGAGCCTCTTAACTGTATCATCAGCGACTCTCGTCTCGATCTCGGTCTCATATCCCCAGATCTTATCCAGGAGCTCAGCTCTCGGAACTGCTCTGTCCTTATTTACGATAAGGTAGGAGAGAAGGGCAAACTCATTGGGAGTAAGGGGAAGATCCCCGTCCTTGATGGTGGCCGACTTTGTCTTCTTATTGATGGTGATATCCTCAAAGGAAAGTTCGTTTGTATTCTCGGCCTCGGTGGCGATACCTGCAAGGCTCTCCTGGCGCTTGAATACGGATCTTACCTTTGTAACGAGCTTGATGGGACTGAAAGGCTTGGTGAAATAATCGTCTGATCCCAGGTTGAGACCTTCAATATAGTCTGCATCGGAATCCCTTGCGGTGAGCATGATGATGGGAACATTTGAGATCTTACGAAGCTCGGAGAGGATAAAGAATCCGTCGTGGCCCGGCATCATAACGTCGAGGATGATAAGATCACAGGGCTCTGTTATGAACTTCTTCAGGAGCTCGTCTCCTGTGGGGAAGCCGTAGCAGATATAACCTTCTCTTTCGAGGAATGACTTGATGAGGTTTCTGATATTATCATCGTCGTCCGCAATATAGATAAACTTTTCCATATAATACTGATATGTCCTTTCGACCCATTAATGTCCTTACTCATTTTATATTAAAAACAGATATATTCATCTTAAAATTGGTGAAAACTTGCGTGAAATATAACTCTTTTCTTTTTTTCCTGTTTTGATAGAATATTTAATTGTATTGATGAAAGGAGACTTTTTATGTCTACAGTTCTTGTTACAGGCGGAACGGGCTTTATCGGTTCCCACACAGTTATAGCACTTGATAAGAGCGGCTTTGACGTTGTTATCGCCGACAATCTCTCCAACAGCAAGACTGAAGTACTTAAAAGGCTCCATACTATATGCGGTAAGGATTTCAGGTTCTATAAGGCAGACTGCTGCAAAAGGGAAGAGCTTGAACCTGTTTTCCGCGAGAATAAGATCGATGCTGTGATCCACTTTGCCGGACTTAAGGCAGTAGGTGAATCCGTAAGTAAACCCCTTGAATACTATAGCAATAATATAAACAGCCTTCTTACCCTTGTGGGTCTTATGAAGGATTATAAGGTAGATGAACTTGTTTTCTCCTCTTCTGCCACAGTCTATGGCGAGAGTGAGGATGTACCTTTTACCGAGGAGAGCCCTCTTGGTATGTGCACCAACCCCTATGGATGGACAAAGTGGATGCAGGAGCAGATGCTCCGCGACTTCTCAAAGGCATATCCGGAATTTAAGATCGCACTCCTCCGTTATTTCAATCCCGTCGGAGCACATGAGAGCGGACTTCTGGGTGAGGATCCCAGGGGCATTCCCAATAATCTCTTCCCGTATATATCCAAGGTTGCCGGCGGAACTCTGGAAAAGCTCACCATCTTTGGCGGTGACTACGATACAGAGGACGGAACATGCCTCCGTGACTATATCCATGTAATGGATCTTGCAGAGGGCCATGTGAAGGCAATAAATTATCTTGCAACAAATGACACCGGTATAAACGTCTTTAATCTGGGGACGGGTAAGGGAACATCTGTGCTCGAGGCTGTCAGGGCTTTCGAAAAGGCCTGCGGTCACGAGATAAATAAAGAGATAGGTCCCAGGAGGCCCGGAGACATAGCAGTCTCCTATGCTTCCACCGAAAAGGCTGAGAAGCTCCTGGGCTTTAAGGCAACGAGAACTGTGGAGGAGATGTGCTCCTCCTGCTGGAACTGGCAGACAAAGAATCCCGACGGACTGCCTGATGATAACTGATATTTATTAAGGAGAACGGATAGATTATGGATCCAAACAATTTTAACAACGGCTCTGATTTTGATTTTCCTTCCGGAAACAACATGCCTGCAAGAAGACCTGCACCTAACCCCAATGGTCAGCCTTCTTATCCCTCAGCCCAGCAGCCGGTAAACGAGATCTCGGCTGATTACCTGAGCCAGCTTCAGGATATGGCCGTTTCACAGCAGCCTGCAAGACAGCCTGCAAGAAGACCTGCTGCTCCCGCAGGATATGTCTCAAATGATACCATCCCTGTAAACAGCATCAAGTCAGATCTTTCCAACCACACCAGAAGACCTGCTGCTCCTGCAAGGACTTCATCATCTTCTTCAGGAGACTATGTAAGTCCTCTTCAGAAGAAAAAGCAGAAGCAGAACAAGAAAAAGAAGATCGGTCTTCGTATCCTTGCAGGATTCCTTGGTGTCCTCATCGGATTTACATGTTTCTTCCTCTGGTACAGACATTATCTTTACAGCCAGATGAACTTTGTCGATTCAGCTAACGCTACCTTCATCGATGAGAGCGGTAATGTTGTTGAGATCGCATCCCTTGATACAGCAACAGAGCATGAGATCATCTCTGATGATTCCGTACATAACTTCCTTCTTATCGGAATCGACAGCAGATCCAGCTCCTATAACTCCACAGGTACCGGCGGACTTTCTGACGTTAACATGATCCTTTCCATCGACGAGGATGCAGGAACACTTAAGATGATATCCATCGCCCGTGACTCCTATGCATATGTTCCCGGGTATTCATATCCCATGAAGATAAACGCAGCCATGTCCCTGGGCGGCCCTGAGCTCCTCAAGGCAACTATTGAGAACCATCTCCGTCTTAATATCGAAGGTTATGCTTATGTAAACTTCTATAAGATGGCAAACGTCATCGACGAGGTGGGAGGCGTTTACTGTTATGTAACTGACTCCGAGCTTGGAGCAGAGGGAGGACTTAACCACAACCTGGCAGAGCTCAATAACCTGGCAGGACTTCCTTCCGATACAGATGCGGTTTCATCTTCCGGATATATCTGGCTCAACGGACGCCAGGCAGTTGCCTATGCCCGTATCCGTCACGTAGGTAACGGTGACTATGAGAGATCCGAACGTCAGGTAGAGGTACTGAGATCACTCCTCGACCAGTTCATGGCAATGTCCCTTACAGGTAAGGCTTCTGCCATCGATGATATCCTCGGTATGATCACCACAAACGTTCCTGCCTCGGATATCGATTACTATGCACTTAATTTCCTTCCTTCCATCAACAATGTTGAGATCCAGTATATGCAGCTTCCCATCGATGGATGCTTCTATTCCGGAATGTACGGAGATGAGTGGAGCATAAGGCCCAACTGGAATGCCATGATCCCTTATGTACAGGAGTTCTTCTACGGCGAGACAACTGATTTCGACCCCGTAAATGACATTCCTTCATCACCGGCTCTGTCCAGCTGTCCCACTGATCTCGAGATCGAAGATATGCTCAAATAAGGTTTTTGACTTTTTTTGATTTTCGTTATTGACAGAAAAACAAGTGAGAATTATATTAGTACTGTTGGCACTCGGGTAACTAGAGTGCTAACAGTACTTTTTTATTAGTAAATCAATATAAAGGAGGTCAGTAATATGACTATTAAACCTTTGGGAGATAAGGTGGTAATCAAGAAGCTTCATGCTGAAGAGACCACAAAGAGCGGACTTGTACTCGCATCTGCTTCACAGGAGAAGCCTCAGGTAGCTGAGATCATCGCAGTAGGTCCCGGCGGAGTTATCGATGGAAATGAAGTAAAGATGGAAGTTACGGTGGGACAGAAGGTCATCATCCGTGATTATGCAGGAACTACTGTCAAGGTAGACGGTGAGGAAGTCATCATCGTAAGACAGGAAGATATCCTTGCTATCGTTGAATAATAATATTGGAGGCGGTATAAATGGCTAAAGACATCAAATACGCAGAGGACGCCAGAAAGTCCCTTGAGGCAGGCGTCAACAAGGTTGCCAACACAGTAAAGGTAACACTTGGACCTAAGGGTAGAAATGTTGTACTCGACAAGAAGTACGGTGCACCTCTTATCACAAATGACGGTGTTACCATCGCAAAGGAGATCGAACTTGAGGACAGGTTCGAAAATGCAGGCGCACAGCTGGTCAAGGAAGTTGCTTCCAAGACAAACGATGTAGCAGGTGACGGTACTACAACAGCTACACTCCTTGCCCAGGCTATCATCAGAGAGGGCATGAAGAACGTTGCTGCAGGCGCTAACCCCATCATCCTCAGAAAGGGTATCTCCATGGCAGTAGATGCTGCAGTAGAGGAGATCCTCTCCAAGGCTAAGAAGGTTGACGGCTCCAAGGATATCGCAAGAGTCGCAGCTATCTCCGCAGGTGACGACAAGGTCGGCGAGTATATCTCCGAGGCTATGGAGAAGGTTACATCTGACGGTGTTATTACTGTTGAGGAGAGCAAGTCCATGCAGACTGAGCTCGAGGTAGTAGAGGGTATGCAGTTCGACAGAGGTTATATCTCTCCCTACATGGCAACAGATATGGATAAGATGGAGGCTATCCTCGAAGATCCTTACATCCTTATCACAGATAAGAAGATCACAAACATCCAGGATATCCTTCCTGTACTCGAGCCCATCGCCCAGTCCGGCGGAAAGCTCCTTATCATCGCTGAGGATATAGAGGGTGATGCACTTGCAACACTTATCCTCAACAAGCTTAGAGGAACATTCACATGTATCGGCGTAAAGGCTCCCGGCTACGGCGACAGGAGAAAGGCTATGCTGGAGGATATCGCTATCCTTACAGGCGGTGAGGTCATCACAGCAGATCTCGGAAGAGAGCTTAAGGATACAACCATGGAGCAGCTTGGAAGATGCCATCAGGCAAAGATCACCAAGGATAACACAGTCCTTGTCGACGGTGCAGGTGATTCCGAGCAGATCAAGGCTAGAGCTAACCAGATCAGGAAGCAGGCTGAGGAGACAACATCCGAGTTCGATAAGGAAAAGCTCCTTGAGAGACTTGCTAAGCTCAGCGGCGGTGTTGCAGTTATCCGCGTAGGTGCTGCTACAGAGACTGAGATGAAGGAGAAGAAACTCCGTATCGAGGATGCTCTCGCTGCTACAAAGGCTGCAGTCGAGGAAGGTATCGTTCCCGGCGGCGGAACAGCTTATATCAATTCCATCCCTGTTGTTAAGGCTCTCCTTGATTCAACAGAAGGTGATGTAAGGACAGGTGTAAAGATCGTCCTCAGAGCTCTCGAGGAGCCCGTAAGACAGATCGCTGCCAATGCAGGCCTTGACGGTTCCGTTATCGCAGAGAACATCAAGAACTCTGAAGCAGGTA
>CACXGG010000278.1 GCA_902767145.1 Oscillospiraceae bacterium
AATACCTGTTTCATTGATCCTTGCATCGACTGTAGTTGCTTCAGGTGCAGGTTTCTGTTTCGCCGATGAGCAGGAGGAGACTCTTCCTGAGGAGCCTGAGATCCTTATAGAGGAAGAGACAGAAGAGAGCGAAGAGGCTGCTCCTGAACCTGAAGAGATCATCATCGAAGATACAGAAGATGAAGAAGATGTCTCTGTAGATGAAGAAGAGTCAGAGGATGTCCTGGCAGCAGAGGGTGTTCCTATCAATGCTGCTAATTTCCCTGATGGAAATTTCAGGTATTTTGTCCAGCATAATTGTAATACAGATTCAAACACAGATGTTCTTAGTAAGGCAGAGGTTGAAGCTGTGAAAAGTCTGTATCTGTATGATTCTGGTATCGTAGACCTTACCGGTATCCAGTATTTTACAAATCTTGAATATCTTTATGCCCAGGGTAATGATATCGGATCAGTAGATCTGAGCTCCAATACAAAGCTTAAGTATGTGGATATCTCCAAAAATCCCCTGACATCTATAGATGTATCATTCAGTCCCTGGCTTTCCATGGCTTATCAATATGGCCGTAAGATAAACAGCTACGGTACAGATGGATATTATATGAAAGCATATACATCTGATTCTTTTGGCATTGTTATCGACCCCGGTGATACGGTTACTTATAAGAAGTCTTCATCCTTTGGCTTAGGCTGGAAAAAGACTTCTAACGGCAAGTGGTGGTTTAAGTATCCCGACGGTACTTATCCAACAGATCTCACTGTGTTTGGAGATAATACATATATTTTCGATGAAAACGGTTATTTGAAGACCGGCTGGATCAATTATTCAGAAGGCTGGGTATATGCTGACGACAGCGGCGCGCTGGCAACAGGTTACAGGGTCATCAAGAATAAAGGTTATTATTTTGATCTGAACAGCAGCAGTTCAAACCTCATTCCCTTTATGAGAGAAGGCGGCTGGTTTGAAGCAGATGGTAATTATTACTATGCAGATGATTATGGAGTCATCCCTATAGGATGGTATAAAGATGATGAAGGGTATTGGTATTACTTCGGTGATGAAGGATATGCTCTTGAAGGTCTCCAGACAATAAATGGAAAAGGCTATTATTTCCATGAACCTGCAGACTGCTATGATACCCCTCCTTACATGCTCGCATATCAGTTTTTTGAGGGAAACGATGGTCTTTATTATGCCGCTGCCAATGGTGAGCTGGCGAAGGGATGGTATACCGAAAATCAAAAAGATGAATCAGGTAATAAGATCTGGTATTACTTTGGTTCTGACTATAAGATGTGTGTGGGATGGAAAAAGATAGATGGAAAATGGTATTGCTTTGATTATGATACCGGTTGGATGTTCAGTAACTGTGTCCGTTTTGTTGTTTCAGACAATGCATATTATTTCTTTGATAAGAATGGCGTTATGCAGAGCAACATCTGGAGGAAAGACGAGTATGGTGAATGGTTCTATTTTGGTTCCAATGGTAAGATGGCCAGGTACTGGAAAAAGATAAATAATAAATGGTATTACTTTGATCCGTATATGTTAGTCGGTATCCAGGAAATAAACGGCAAATGGTACTATTTCGATGAGAATGGCGTCATGGTCACCGGCTGGTATAAGGTCGAAAATGAAGGTGATGCCTCCGGCTGGCACTATTTTGATGAAAATGGTGTTGCAGCCATCGGATTTAAGGAGATCGACGGAAAGACCTATTACTTTGATGAATATGCCGGTGTGATGAAGACAGGTATCGTTACTTTTGACGGTGATCCGGTCTATTGCTTCGATTCAAATGGTTTCATGGTCACAAATAAGTGGAAGAAGATAGACGGCTTCTGGATGTATTTCGGTAAAGACGGAAAAGCTGTCAGTGGCTGGAAGAAGATTAATGGTGAGTGGTACTATTTCGATACTACAGGAATGGATACTTATCCCACCATGTATACCGGCTGGCTTACATATAAAGGCCATCGTTATTATCTTGCTTCAGATGGTCACATGCTCCGTGACGGATACTATGTTATCGATGGAGTTAAATATTATTTTGATGAGAATGGAATAGAATCAAAGTAAGAACGTAGCTGATGTAATATCCTTAAGAAGCCTGCTCATATCCATGGGCAGGCTTTTTACTATGTAAGTCTTAAAGAGTATTTGATATAATCTCTTCATGTGAAATACAGCTTTTTTGACGCAGTTTGTATCATTACAGCGTGTATAATCAAGAACGATTAATGATCAGGAGGATAGATAAATGAAAAGATCCTATCTTAAGAATCTCGTCTGTGTAACAGTTTCAGCTGCTACGCTCCTTTCCATGGGATGCCTTACAATGGCTGATGAGGCACCTGTTTCTGAAGAGACAGATGCTGAACAGGCGGTAGAGGAGACTGTTGAGACAGCTGCGCCTGAA
>CACXGG010000279.1 GCA_902767145.1 Oscillospiraceae bacterium
ATGGAAAGGTCCTCGGCAAAAGCCTCATCATCCTTGTTCATGGACAGATAATCAGCAGACGTAAAGCTGCGGATAAGGTAGTCGCCCACGGTATACATTCCGGCGGATACTCTCTTCTGGGCTCTCTCAAGGCCCTCATCACCGCATGTCAGTTCCGAAGTCCTGGCAAGGATACTCTCAGTATCCGCATCTATCTTCTTGCCGCCAAGGCTCATGGAACTCATGGAGGAAGCGAGTACGATCACTGAAACGATCCCCACGATAAAGAAGACCGCAGCAAACGCCAGATATTCCATTGTCTTTCTTTTTTTCAAATCATATCTCCCTTATATCATTCCCCGCGGCTATTGAGCTTATCCAGCGTAAATCCGTAGGAAGGAATGAACTTTTCCATGAAGTAATCGACTTCAGGTAACTTAATATTATCAATAGTTGAACGAATTGTCTCCATGGCAGACTCAAATTCCCGGTTACCGGAAGCTTCCTCCGACATGCACTTGATATAGGCTGATATCCTGTCGGCAGCCTTAACAAGCCTGAGGGTCATCTCCGTCTCAGGGGTGGATTCCGGGATAAATGAAGGCTCCAGGAGCACAAGATACTCATCTCTCATCTCCTCGGGAAGCAGGGATGCCAAACGTGAGGCAGCCTCCCTCTCCACTTCCTTATAGGCAGCCTTTATCTCCTCATTTCTGTACTTGATGGGAGTGGGAAGGTCACCGGTGATGATCTCGGTACAGTCGTGGTAGATGGCAAAGGCCTGGACCTTATATGGGTCTACCTTCACATCTCCCTCACCTGCCATATTGTTATGTATCAGTGCCAGGGCATGTGCGATAACAGCCACGTCGAAGCTGTGCTCCTTGATATTCTCCACGCGGTTGTTTCTCATCAGCCCCCAGCGGTTGATGTACTGCATCCTGTCAAGCATTGCATAAAAGCCATAAGTCTCACTCATATAGATCACCTCAGATCAGTCTTTATAAAGTGCATCGAAGCATGTATTTGCATATGTATCCGTCATGCCTGCGATGTAGTCAACTACCTTCCTTACGGGAAGGGCATCCTTTTCGGGATGGCCGTTACAGAACTCGGCAAACTTCCGGAGGGTAATATTCTCGGAGGCGGCCGTCTTCTCGATATCCTCGGACGCGTTCATAAATGCCTCGAAAAGAGCCTCGATCACGATATCGATGGTCTTTTCGTAAGTCTTTATCTTGGGAGCGGAGTAGATCTCCTCGAAGTTTCTGTTCAGGAACTCGTTCATGGCCCTGAAGTTTCCCTCGGACATGCAGATCTCATCCTTGTCCATACTGCTGTGTACGATATCGCCCACGAGGATATTGATGGTCTCCGCATTTGTGGTACCCAGCCTCCTCGTTACCTTGCCGGGGAGGAAATCGGTACCTCCTATGATACCTGCCCTTCTGGCATCCTCCACATCTCTTCCCACATAGGCGATCTTATCCGCAAAACGGACAACGCATCCCTCCAGTGTGGCGGGAGCAGTACGGTCCTTCTCCTTCTTGTTCTCGATATCAGCAGGACCCTTGTCCCTGGCGGGCTTGAGCCTGTACTCGTTATATGTCTCACCGCAGTGGGAAACGATACCGTCCCTTACCTCAAAGGAGAGGTTCAGGCCATGCTCCGAGGGACCGTGTTCCTCCAGAAGATCCACCACCCTCAGGGAGTGGACTTCATGCTCGAAAAACATGTTGGGATCCACTGACTTTATGCATCTGTTAAGTGCCCTCTCGCCGCTGTGGCCGAAGGGTGAATGACCCAGATCGTGGCCCATGGCGATGGCCTGGATAAGATCGATGTTCAGGTTCAGGGCGCGGCCTATGATGGTGGAGATGTAGTTAACATATATAACATGCTCTATCCTGGAGCAGATATGGTCATTAACGGGATTGAAGAAGACCTGTGTCTTATGGCGAAGCCTTCTGAAGGCCTGGGAGAATATTATCCTTCCCATATCCCTCTCGTAGCAGCTCCTGATAAAGCAGGGTTCCTCGGGATTCTTACGTCCTTTGGAGAATTCGCTCTTCTGTGCGAAGGCGGAGAAATGTGATTCCCTCTCCTTCCTGATCATATCCAGGATAGCAGTATCCTTGGCATTATTTACAAGATGAGGATCAAAATCTATCTTGGAGAATTCTTCACCATACAGATCGAATAAACTGTTCATCTTTCCCCTCCTTTAGATCATTTCTTCCGAAGTCCCGAGGTCTTCGCCAGCATATTCTTTTTCATGCCGTCAAAATCCACTGTAACAAGTGCATCTCCTGCCACGGGTTCAACCTTGATTATAACCCCGTCTCCGAATCTGTCGTGTACCACCTGCATTCCCTTTTCCAGAGTATTGGGATCAATTGACCCGGAAGGCTTTCTGGAAGGAGAAGACAATGTGGTCTTCATAGCTCCTGCTATGCTCTTTGCGGCCTGCTGTCTTGCAGGTGACATTACCTGGGAAGCTGGCTTCTTCTCAACTTCACGTGCTCCGCCCATCCTGTAGAGATGTTCGGGAGATATCTCACGAAGGAACCTGGAAGGCGGGAAGCACTGGGTCTGGCCGAAGATCATCCTCTGCCTTGTGAGCACGATAAAGAGATTTTTCTTCGCCCTGGTGATGGCTACATACATAAGGCGCCTTTCCTCCTCCAGATCCTTGGGGGCGGAGATGGACTTATAGCTGGGGAAGATACCGTCCTCGGCACCTATCAGGAACACTGCCCCGAACTCAAGTCCCTTGGCACTGTGTATGGTCATGAGCTTGACGAAGTCTTCGCTCTCATCATCGCTGTCACCCTGGGCATAAAGGGCAGCATTCTCAAGATAGAGGGAAAGAAGTCCCTGGAGGGTATCAGCAGTCCTGACCTCCTCGGCCAGGAATTCATCATCCTCGGAGGCGGGGAACTCATCAGAAGTCTCCGCCAGGGTACCCCTGTGGTTCTTCTCGAATTCAGCTGCTTCGGAAAGAAGTTCCTTCAGGTTCTCCACCCTGTCGGTAAGCTCTCCCTTGCTCTCCCTCTGCTCGATGATCTCATCTATGATCCCCGAATCATTCTCCACCTTATCCACGAAGTCCTTGAAGCTCAGGTCATCTTCAGTAAGGAGCTGGCGGAACCTAAGGATCAGGGATGCGAACTCCAGGAGATTTGCAGAGGCTCTGGAAAGGTCCGGATAGTCTCTGCAGTTGATGCACACCTGCATCATGGACATGTCATTTTCTGCTGCGATGGTACGGATACGTTCGATGGTGGTATCGCCGATACCCCTCTTGGGAACATTGACTATCCTGTCAAAGGCCAGATCGTCCATATCGTCATTTATGAGCCGAAGATAAGCAAGGATGTCCTTGATCTCTTTTCTGTCATAGAAACGCATTCCGCCATATACGCGGAAAGGGATACCCTTATCCCTGAAGGCAGACTCGATCGTCCTGGAAAGGGCATTCATCCTGTAAAGTACTGCGCAGTCGGAATACTTGAAACGGCCCTTGAGGACCATCCTCTTGATCGTATCAGCGGTCCAGGCAGCCTCAACCGCCTGGCTGTCCGCATTCATCACTATTATCTTGTCGCCCTCACCGTCATCTGTGCGGAGGGCCTTATCCTTTCTGCTGCTGTTATTGCGGATGACTTCATTGGCAGCATCCAGGATCGTCTTTGTGGAACGGTAATTCTGCTCCAGCTTGATGACCTTAGCCCCGGGGAAATCCTTCTCGAAAGAGAGGATCATCCTGACATCAGCGCCACGGAAGGCATAGATGGACTGATCATCATCACCTACAACGCAGATGTTGTTGTGTCCCTTGGCAAGTCTCATCACCACATCATACTGGGGTTTATTCGTATCCTGATACTCATCCACCATGATATACGAGAACTTATTCCTGTAGAACTCGAGGATCTCCGGCTCCTGGCTCAGGAGCTTTGACATATTGAGAAGGATATCGTCGAAGTCCATGGCGTTGTTCTCTTTAAGGCGCTCACAGTAACGGGCATATACCTTGGCAGCCGCCTTCATGAAGGGATCGGCTCCCGCCAGCTGATCATACTGCTCCGGAGATATCATCTGGTTCTTGGAATTGGTTATCTCAAACTGGAAGATCCTGGGCTTATACGTCTTCTCGGATATATCCAGTTCCCCCATCACCTGCTTGACCACCTTCTGCTGGTCATCCGAATCTATTATCGTGAAGTTCTTGCCATATCCAATGAGCTCCGCATGCCTCCTGAGGATACGGGCAAATATGCTGTGGAAAGTTCCGCACCACACATAGCGGGAACGGTCCCCTACAAGAGCACCGATCCTCTCCTTCATCTCATTGGCCGCCTTGTTGGTAAAGGTAATGGCCAGGATGGACCCGGGAGCCACATTGTGCTTCTTCATCATGTAGGCGATCCTGTAGGTGATAACACGGGTCTTACCTGATCCTGCGCCTGCCAGGATCAGAAGGGGACCATCAAGATGTGTCACCGCTTCCCTCTGTTCGGGATTGAGACCGTCAAGCATGGAGTCACATGACTCTGACTCACCGGCACTGATATCACTGTACACTGACTCGAGCTCCGAGAAAAAATCGAGCTCTGATTCACCATCAAACATAAACAAATACTCCACTATTCTTTTCAGCACCCATTATAACAAAATAATGGTGATATTCATAGAATATTTGTTCTGTTTTC
>CACXGG010000280.1 GCA_902767145.1 Oscillospiraceae bacterium
ATGTGGAATGATGAGCAAGAAAAACGAACCCAGCACAAGAGAAAGATTTTACGAGTACATGTTCAAGAAGATCATGCCCGTAGTTATATTGATAGCACTTATCGCAGTGCTTATCCTGGGCATTACCCTCTTAGTGAACATAAAGGGCAAGGGAGGGCTTCTGGATCTTCTGGACAGGGAACCCGAGGTCACGAAGACGAATATCGAACTTGAGAGCAGTCTCATCGATATCGCCGAGCTGGCCACGGAGAAGAGGACCTTCACCGATGTCTATGTATATGAGCTGGCAGGAGACGGCATCCTGTGGGGCAAGACTGCTGTGTTTACCTATTCCGGATCTGTTACTGCAGGAATAGGCGACATGGAGGATATGCATGTGGAGTTCGATGACAAGAACGAGAAGGTCTATGTCATGTATCCTGATGTTACTATCCTTTCCGTGGACGTGGATGAGGATACGGTGGAATGCGTATTCGAGTCTGAGAGTATCATGGATCAGTTCAGTAATGACGATATGCTGGATATGCTCGCTGACTGTTCTGAGGAACAGGAGGAGAGAGCTCTGGAGGACGGTATCCTCACGGCTGCCCAGGCTAACCTTACACGCATGACTGAGACGCTTATAGGAGATATCCTCCAAAATACCGACTGCGCCGGCTATGATGTAGTGGTGCTTTATGGTGAAGAGTCTATACCTGTAGATCCGGGATCACAGAACCTGGGTGATTTTGCTAAGAAGTTCTGATCCCTTTCGCTTCTTTTTTTCTTATTTCTTTGCTGTAAGTTTTTTGTTGATGAGGTCGTAGGGGATACCTACGATGAGAGCCATTACTATGCTCACAGCTGTGGTGGCCAGGAAGAATGTGATGACTGTCCACTGCATCTGATATCCCATGGCAGGAAGGCCGTACATGAGCATATACTGGACGCCTACATGGAAGAGGTAGATCCAGAGGCTGTACTTTCCAAGAAATGCTGTTACCGGATCCTTGATGGTGGTCTGGTAACTGAAGTAGAGGAAGAGTACAGGGGAGAACTGGTAGAAGACGATCATGCCGATGGTGAAGAGGATGCCTTCCTTCTCGTAGCACAGGAAGGGAAGGGCGATGGAAAGATATGACAGGAGAAGGAGTGTATATCCTGCTGCCGTCTTTCCCTTGAACCACTTTTCGAACCTGTCCCTGTAGAGGTTGAACGCAACTCCGATGATGAAGATGTGGGCCGTCTCGGCTGCCCAGGATGCGTCTACCAGTATGGCATATACCGCATAGATGATATAAAGGGCGGTCATGATGGCCAGGATCTTTATGCTGTTTCCCTTCGCTGCCTTGAAGGCGATGAAGTAGATGATGAAAAGGAACATCAGGGTTACGATATACCAGCCCGCCTGGACGGTGGGCTCGAATCTGAAGAAGCACTTTATGGCTCCGGTAACGGAATTATAGTCGTTTACCGAAGGGAAGAAGTGGAACATCACATGGTAGGGGATGGCGGCGATGAGGAAGGGAAGCATGAAGTTTCTAAACTTATGGAAGATCTTCCCTGCATCCATATCCTTTCCCTTTGTGGTGAGGGAGAGGACGTAGCCGCTTATGAAGAAAAAGACTGAAACTGCCCAGGGACCGAAGGCGTAGAAGTAGTTAAGGTTACTGTGGGCAAAGACGACTATAAGGCAGAGTATGCCCTTGAAGCGGAGTGTTCTTTCTTTTGCCAGGTAGTCTTTTGTCATGTAAGTCCCTCAAGTCTTTGCTGACGTTAACTTTATCATATTTTCTTTTCTTTTTGAATGATCGGGCTTTTACTTGCAGGGTAAAAAAGTTTATAATCTTGTTCTGTATTTTTATTTATGGAGGGAAAGATGCTCTTAGATATCGCTATCCTGGCTGTCGGATTCTTTATCCTTATAAAAGGTGCTGACATATTTGTGGACGGAAGCGCATCCCTTGCCAGGGTGTTCCGTGTACCGGGACTAATAATAGGCCTTACCATCGTGGCCCTGGGAACAAGTGCTCCCGAGCTGGCGGTAAGTACATCTGCCGCACTTCAGGGATCTAATGAGATCGCCCTGAGTAATGTCCTGGGATCCAATATGTTCAATCTTCTCATGGTCCTGGGTATCTGCTCGCTGTTTTTCCCTCTTCCCACCAGCAGGGGTATACTATCCCGTGACTTCCCCGTATCCATCGGAGTTACGGCTCTTGTCTTCGTGCTGGCAGGGCTCTATAAGCTCTTTGGAACGGACCTTCTTTCCTATGACATGACAACTGATGTGTCTGTCCTGGGACGTGTGGGGGGGATCATCCTTCTGGTCCTGTTCGTGTGCTATATCCTGTTTCTTATATCAGATGCAAAGAAGCATCCCGAGCCTGAGAGCGAGGAGGAGAAGAAGTCTCTTCCCAAGTGCTTCTTCCTTATTGTCCTGGGACTTCTCATGGTCATCGGCGGAGGACAGGCTGTCGTCTACAGTGCCAAGTCCATCGCGGCTTCCCTGGGCATGACAGAGACACTCATAGGCCTTACTGTGGTGGCTGTGGGAACATCCCTTCCTGAGCTTGTGACATCCATCGTGGCTGCCAAGAAGCATGAGACGGGACTTGCCGTTGGAAACGTGGTGGGATCCAATATCTTTAACCTGATGTTTATCCTCGGAGTATCCACTACCATCCGTCCGGTGGCAGTAAACTTCGCTTCTTTTTGTGATATCATCGTAGTGATGGCTGTCAGCCTCATAACTTATATCTTCCTTGCAACAGGCAAGAAGATCAACAGGGGCGAGGGCATCGTGATGGTACTTATCTATTGTGCCCAGGTGGTATTTGCGATAGTCAGATAAAGGAGGAGATCCCTTGCCTTTCAGATTGAACGTTCCATATTCCGAGAAGGATGAGGCCAAGGCTTTCGGAGCCAGGTGGAATCCTGCGGAAAAGACATGGTACTGTGATCAGCTGAACGACGGCCTTCGAAGGTGGTATTCGGGTCCTGAACCTGATGATCCTTCCTCATCTTCTTTTTCTGCTCCTGGTGCTTCGTCTGCTGCTTCCACACCTCTGATGCCCGGATATCTCTCCGTTACTTCTGCCGGTAATGCCATAGCGGCTGCCGTTGCTGCGGATGATGTGCTTAGAAATATCAAGGTACAGGGTGAGGTTACAAACTACAGCGGACATTCCGTGAACTACTATTTTTCCATCAAGGATACGGACTCCATTATAGACTGCTTTATGTTCGAGCATATTGCCGATGCGGCTCTTGATTTTGAGCTGGAGAACGGAAAGCAGGTGGCTATCTCGGGCTATATGAACTTCCATGAGAAGTCGGGAAAGTTCAAGCTCCTGGTCCGTGGCATTGTGGATGCAGGTGAGGGCGAGGAGAAAAGAAAGCTCATGGAGCTCAAGGAGAAGCTCCGCGCTGAGGGCCTCTTCGATGAGGAGAGGAAGAAGCCCATATCCAAACACCCTTCCAAGGTGGGCATCGTCACTTCTAAGAACGGCCAGGCCATAAAGGATATATGTAAGATCGCTTCCAAGAGAGATCCCTATATACAGCTGGTGCTGTATCACGTTAACGTGCAGGGAAGAAATGCTGTCCCTTCCATCGTTACGGGTATCCGGCATCTGGACGGACTTGGATGCGATACCCTTATCGTAGGCCGCGGCGGCGGATCTGATGAGGAACTCAAGGCATATAACGATGAGAGCATAGCAAGGACGGTGGCAGACTGCAGGACACCTGTTATATCTGCCGTTGGACATCAGGGCCACTGGACCCTCATTGACTATGTGGCAGACAAGCGCGTGGCTACCCCTTCCGAGGCGGCTGAGGAGGCTATCCCTGATCTTATGTCCGATATAAAGAAGGTTACGGATATCCGTGCTTCCTTGGACTATAAGATCCGGACTGTGCTTAACGCCCGTGCTGACCGGTACAGATCTCTTGCGGTGCTCCTTAAAAAGAACGATCCTGTGGATAAGCTCCAGCGCAGGAAGGAAAGGCTCGCTCTTCTTACTGAGACGCTTTCTGCATCCATGGATTCTGTCCTTGAGAGGAAGAGTCAGAGGCTGTCTCTTCTGCTGGCGAACTTAAATGGAAATTCACCCTCTGCGAAACTGGTGAAGGGATTCGGCTATATATCTAAGGATGGCAGGCCGGTGGTGTCCCTGGATTCAGTTTCTGTCGGAGATAAGATAAATATCAGGATACATGACGGCGGCATGGACGCAGAAGTCCTGTCGGTGGATCCGAAAGGAGAACAGGAAGATGGATGAGAAGAAGGAATTCAATGTGGATCTGGCAATGAACGAGCTGGAGGAGATCAACAACAGGCTTTCCGCTCCCGATATAGAACTCAAGGAATCCCTTGAGCTCTACAAGAAAGGCGTTACCCTTGCAAATGAGTGCAAGCAGCACCTTATGGGCGTGGAGAAGGAACTGGAGATAATAAACTCCGGAGATGAATCCTGATCAGAAGATCTTTCTGAGGTCGCTGAACGTTTCTATCGTCTGTTTTGGATCCTTAGCCGTTCCGAAACCGTAGGAGGCGAAGACGAACTCTATTCCTGCGAGCCTGGATGAGTTCTGGTCTCCCTCTGTATCACCGATGTAGAAGGTATCTTCTTTCTTCAGGTTATGTCTTTCCATCAGCATGTTAATGGTCCCGTTCTTTTCGAGGCCTGTATCGCCATAGCAGAGGTGGTCCTCTATGAGGTCCTCTGTGCGGGTCTTTTTTATGAAGAGCTCTATGTAGCCTGCCTGACAGTTACTTACGATAAAGAGCCTGTTTCTCTCTCTTAAGTCTTTAAGTGTTTCCCTGATACCCTCGTAGAGGATGCTTTCCGTGGTCTTTTCGTCCATGGCATCCAGGTCTTCCTGCTCGAAGATCATGCAGAGATCTGAGACTTTGTCCCTGCCTTCCTTGTCCTTTATGTCAGGGAAGACGTTCTGTGCTATAACGTCCATGGTCTTGCCGAATTCTTTCTTGAGGGTCTCGGCGTCGAGCTTTGCGGAGGTGAGTCCTGACGTGTCTGCCGCTCTCTGCCATGCGCCCGCGACTATGCCGGTCGTATTCCATAAAGTGCCGTCAACATCAAAGATCAGGTTCATAAAAAACTCCTTATTTTCGAGAATGAATGATATTATATACTAAAGTTTCAAACGGGAGGCTTATATGTTGGAAAAAATTGTGGCATTCTTGAACGACCCTGCTTACGAACTTCTTTCGAAGCTCATATATATTGCTCTTGTACTTATATTAGCCTTCCTGTTCCTCAAGCTCCTGAAGATCGTTGGAAAGAGGATATTTAAGAGGGTGTCCGGGGGAAAGCCCACCCTCCATCTCACTTTCTTTGAGAAGATATATAACGCCGCGGCCATGATCGTGGTGGTGATACTGGCAGTATCGGCCTGTGCAGGTCCTAAGTCTGTAATGACTACCGTTCTGGGAGGAACTTCTGTCATCCTTGCAGTTGTAACCTTTGCAGCCCAGGATGTTATAAAGGACTTTACTGCAGGCCTTATGATCAGTATGTATAAGCCCTTTGATATAGGGGACCGGATCGAGCTGGAAAACGGCGTTGCAGGCATCGTTGAGGGCATCACCATGAGGCATGTTGTCATCGCTACGACGGAGACCTTTAAGGAAGTTATCCCTAACCACGTTATAAATTCCATGGCTCTTGTTAACTGCAGTTACGGCCATGACCTGAGATCTGTAAGGCTGTCCTTCCCGGTATCCTACGATACGGATATCAAGGTGGCTAAACAGCTCATCGAAGAGATAGTGGAGAAGAATCCTCATACAGTTCCCGGAAAGAAGGGATACAGCAAGGTTTATTTTTCTTCCTATGCTGACAGTGCACTTATCCTTTCTGTTGCTGTCTATTATGAGAAGACTCCCACGGAGATCATCAAGGACGAGATCAATTCCTCTGTACATGAGATCTTCGAGAGGAACGATATCGAGATCCCTTATACATATATCAATATCGTGGACAGAAAGACTCAGTCGTAAAGGTTCCTGTTCTTCTTACCCGCTTCGTCTATTGATTCCTCATATCCCTTGAGCGCTGCAAAGGGGGCAAATATCTTTGCCCTGGAGGAGAGGGGCATCTTTGGATGCTTTATGGAGAAATCGTCATTTATATGTTCGGGACGCTTCATCTTCAGAAGGTCATCGTAATCCCTGCTCATGCCCTGTGGCCTCCTATCTGGCTGTTCCTTTCTATGGCTGTTCCGCCTTCTTCCAGGTTCATGCCCTTTATGAGGGAGTTCTTTCCGTATTTTTCCCTTATCTCCAGGGCGGCTTTTTGGATCTTATGTTCCTTTTCCTCTTTCTCGGGATCGGTGAACATATCCAGCTGCCTGCCGGTGCCTTTTTCGCTTACTGTATTGTTGGCGGATATGTAGATCCTCCTTACCAGGAGTTCGCTGTCCACGATCCTGTCGAAGAGGTCCGTTATTCCTGAGATTATCTTTGTTGAGGATGAGGTGGGACTTCCGAAGTTCACGGTGCCGTGGGCGGCTTCAGGCATGGGCCTGCCGTAGGGATCGTATACTATATTTCCCTTATAGTCCATGCTTTCAAGGCTCTTTGCATCGTAGATTATGGTGAGGGTCATGGAGGCGGTGAGAAGTTCCTTTCTTACCAGGTCGAAGACCATGTTGTCCGCCATCTCCTTAACTACGAGACGGGCGTTCTTTACCTTATATGCGGTGGGAAGCACCTGTCCTGAGGAGAGAGAGGAGGTGGAGGTCCTGTAGTTCTTTATGTCCTTCATGGTGACGGGTTCGATGCCCCAGGCGTGGTCGATCATGATCTCGCCGTCGATGCCGAAGACCTTGTAGAAGAATTCCTCGTCTTCGATGCTCCTCCTGGCGATATCACCCATGGTCTCCAGGCCGTAGCGGCGGAGCCTGTCCGCAGTCCTTCTTCCTATACCCCAGAAGTCGGTGAGGGGCTTGTAGCCCCAGAGGAACTCCCGGAACTTTCTTTCGTTCAGTTCCGCTATCCTCACCCCGTCGGAATCCGCATCCACGTGCTTTGCCACGATGTCCATGGCGATCTTTGCCAGATACATATTGGTGCCTATGCCGGCGGTGGCGGTGATGCCTGTCCTTTCAAGAACCGTCCTTACCATCTTCATGACCAGCTCGTGGGCACTCATGTTGTAGAAGGAGAGATAGTCCGTGAGGTCCATGAAGACCTCGTCTATGGAATAGACATGTATATCTTCGGCGGAGAGATATTCAAGGTAGATGGAATAGATCTCGGAGGATACCTTTACGTAGTAGGCCATCCTGGGAGGGGCGATGATGAAGTCCACCTTCTTCCCGGTGCTGCGCCTTACCTGTTCCAGCCTCTGGTTCACCTCGAAGAGCCTGGCGCGGCCCGAGATGCCGTAGGATTTAAGGGAAGGGGAGACAGCCAGGCAGATGGTCTTATCGGTTCTGGTCTTATCTGCCACCACCAGATCTGCCGTCAGGGGATCCAGACCTCTGGCGACACATTCCGCCGAGGCATAGAAAGATTTCAGGTCTATACAGGCATATATCCTCTTCTTGGTATCCATGGGGTGATGATAACACAAAAAGAACAAATGTTCAACAGATGCCATATATTATATTTATTAGGTGCATGTTGTTTTTATGGTATAATCAATAGGATGTTTTTCGTTTGAAAGGGGCTATCCGTGAACAGGCAGCAAAGGATCGTAAGAACAAGTATCATAGGCATAGCGGCCAATATCCTTCTGTCTGCCTTTAAGGCCTTTGTAGGCCTTCTTTCCAATTCCATCGCCATCATCCTGGATGCGGTCAACAACTTAAGTGATGCCCTTTCCTCCACCATTACCATCATTGGTACAAAGATCACAGGTAAGCAGCCTGACAAGAAGCATCCCATGGGACACGGAAGGGTGGAGTATATCAGTGCAGCTGTCATAGCGATCATCGTTTCCTATGCAGGTATCACATCCCTTATAGAATCCGTAAAGAAGATCATCTCTCCCGAGGTGCCGGAATATTCGGCGGTTACATTTGTTATCGTCATCGTGGCCATCTTCGTTAAGATAGCTCTGGGAACATACGTAAGCTCTGTGGGTAAGATGACTGATTCCGATTCCCTTAAGGCATCGGGTAAGGATGCACTCTTCGATTCCCTTATCTCACTTTCGACCCTTGTTGCAGCCATCATCTTCGTCATATGGCATGTAAGCGTTGAGGCTTATCTGGGTGTCCTCATCTCCCTGGTGATCATAAAGTCCGGTATCGAGATGATAAGCGATGCCGTCAGCAGGATCCTGGGTGAGAGGGTCAACAGCGAGCTGGGAAATAAGATCAAGGCTGCTGCCGCTGAAGTTCCCGAGGTCAGGGGAGTATATGACCTGGTTGTAAATAACTACGGCCCCGAAAAGCACCTTGCATCCCTTCATGTTGAGGTGGATGAGCAGATGACCGCAGGTGAGATCGACCACATGACAAGAAAGATCCAGCACATCGTCTATAAGAAGTGCGGGGTCATCGTCACTGCAGTGGGTATCTATTCAACAAATCCCGTTGATCCAGAGGCAAATGAGATGAAGAAGGTGGTGGAGGGGATCATCAGATCCCATGAGGATGTCATCCAGGTCCATGGCTTTTATGCTGACATATCATCTAAGATAATCTCCGTTGACTTTATAATAGATTTTGATGCACCTGATCCCAAGGGTGAATATGGTAAGATATATGACGAGATCAGGGCGAGATACCCTGGTTACGAACTGAAGCTTACGCTGGATCTTGATACCAGCGACTGAGTATATGAAAGGCGGACTTTAAGATGAAGTACTATGCACTGACCACCGGCAGCGTCACTCCCAAGGAGACCGAACATGCGGATCTCGTAAGAAAGCAGGCAGGAGAGTGTATCGTCATCCTGGAAAATGACGGTATCCTTCCTTTGGAAAAGCCCGGGAAGATAGCTCTTTTCGGTTCCGGTGCAAGACATACCGTCAAGGGCGGTACAGGTTCCGGTGACGTATATTCAAGGTCTGTCACATCCATAGAGCAGGGCCTTCTCAATGCAGGATTTGAGATCACCACCACTTCCTGGCTGGACAGATATGATGCGGCTCTGGCAGAGCACGACAGGCTCTACTGCGAGAAGTGCGAGAAGATCGCTAAGGAGAAGGGCATCGATCCCATGATGGTCATGTTCGAGACTCCCATAGGAAATCCCGTCCTTCCCCTGGTAACGGAAGAGGACAGGACAGACTGTGATACGGCCATCTTTGTTATCTCCAGGGACTCAGGTGAGTTCAAGGACAGGAAATATGAAAGAGGAGATTACCTTCTCTCTGAAGAGGAGATCAAATGCCTTCAGGAGATAACCACATATTATCCCGGTACCATCATCCTCCTTAACGGCGGCGGTATCATCGACCTGACAGAGGTCCTGGGTGCCGGAAAGATCTCCGCTCTGGTAAATGCCAGCCAGCTTGGCAACATCGGCGGTGATGTGGTGGCAGACGTCCTTCTCGGAAAGTCTGATCCCTCAGGAAGGCTCTCTGATACCTGGGCATATAAGTATGAGGATTATCCCTGCTATCAGGACTTCAGCCACAATAACGGAAATGTAGATGACGAATACTACAAGGAAGGTATCTATATCGGATACAGATATTTCGATTCATTTGATATCGCTCCCAGATATCCTTTCGGCTACGGCCTGGGCTACACGACTTTCAATCGAAAGGTAAAGGACGTGAAGCTTCAGGGATCTGTTGTTTCAGTAAAGGTTGAAGTGACAAATACAGGAAAGCACAGGGGCAAGGAAGTCGTACAGGTATATGTATCCGCTCCCGAGGGAAGGATCGACAAGCCTTTCCAGGAGCTTAGGGGATTCGGAAAGACTTCCCTCATAGAGCCCGGTTCATCTGATGAGATCACAGTTTCATTTGATATGAGAGATGCTGCAGGATATGATGTCTCATCTTCCTCCATGATCCTTGAAAAGGGCGAGTATCTTGTAAGGGTAGGTAAGGATTCAAGATCCACTTCAGTGGCAGCGGTAGTTACCATCGAAGAGGATATCACAGTATCCGTACTTAAGAACCTTTTCGCCATGGACCATGAGTTCGAGGAACTGAATAATCCCGGAAAGCACAGAAGGGCTTCCGATGCAGCTGAGATGGAGAGCGCAGTCAGGCTTACTCTTGACGGTTCTTCCATCACCACAGAATATGCTGACTACAGCGACAAGAGAAAGGTATTCACGGACAACAGGTCCGATGAGTTCCTGACATTTGATGATGTCCTTTCAGGAAAGGCTACAGTTGAGGAACTCACGGCTCAGCTCACTGTGGAGCAGATGGCTACATTGTGCGTAGGATCTTTTGAGGCAGGAAAGCTCCTTAAGGACAGCGTGGTGGGCCAGGCATCCCTTCTCGTTCCCGGTGCGGCTGCCGAGTCCCCTGAGATGGCTGACCGCAAGATCCCCAGGACTATCCTGGCTGACGGCCCTGCAGGTTTAAGGCTCCAGCCCCACTTCAAGGCTACAGCTGACGGCAGAAGACTGGTGGGAGGCGCCACCTTCGGAAGATCCGTGGAGCCCTTCCCTGAGGATACACCTGCTGATGCAGTCGACTACTATCAGTACTGCACGGCTATCCCCATCGCTACAGCTCTTGCACAGACCTGGAATATGGATCTTATCTACGATATGGGTAAGATCGTAGGTGAGGAGATGAAGCAGTATTATGTACACTTCTGGCTTGCTCCCGGAATGAATATCCACAGAAATCCCCTCTGCGGAAGAAACTTCGAGTATTATTCCGAGGATCCTTTCCTTTCAGGCCACTGCGCTGCAGCAGATACAGATGGCGTACAGTCCTTCGGAGGACAGGGAACAACCATCAAGCACTTTGCATGCAACAACCAGGAAGAGAACAGGATGTTCTCCAATTCCCATGTATCAGAGAAGGCTCTCAGGGAGCTCTATCTCAAGGGATTCGAGATCGCTGTCAGAAAGTCACAGCCCATCTCCGTAATGACATCCTACAATCTTCTCAACGGCATCCATACAGCCAATAACTACGATCTTATCCAGAACGTACTCAGGGATGAGTGGGGCTTCGAGGGCGTTGTAATGACCGACTGGTTCACATCCCAGGATGTAGGATTCATGGGTTATGCACCTAATAAATATTCCATTTCCTCCAGTGTTGACTGTATAATCTCAGGAAATGACTGGCAGATGCCCGGCTGCCAGAAGAATATCGATGATATAATCGATGCGGTCGGTGACGGAAGCCTTCCTCTTTCGGATCTCATGTTCTGCACCGCCAATATATTAAGAACAACGGTCAGGTGTTTTAGTTAATGGAAGAGATATACGATTCCGAGCTCTTTACGAGCCGCTATGACAAGGATACCAACTGTGCGGTACTCATAGTCAAGGAGCAGGTAGAGAGCGAACAGTACAGGACCCCGCTGATGAACGTGGCGGAGGTCATAAGAAAACATACGAGTACGGATCTTATAATCGACAGGTCCGGCATAACAGAAGTAAATGAAAATGACAGAAAATGGGTATCCAGGGTATTTCTGCCTGCACTTGAAAAGGCGGGATGCAAAAGGGTATTCATGGTCATGTCCGAAGATGAAAATGACGATGACTTCCCCTGCAGTATCATAAGCAGCAAGTTCGCCCTGGTAAAAGTGTCCTCAGTGGATGAGGCACTGGAAAAGATCATGCACGAAAAGAATTCCGGACCTTCACCGGAGATCCTTTCCATGACGAAAAAGCAGGCCCTGGAATATATGGGGCTGCCTTCAGATGCAAACGATTATCTTATAGATGAAAAGTTCTGGCAGCTTTCAAAAAGGTACAGAAAAGAAAACGATCCCGAGTCTGAGCAGAAGCTCAACGACCTTTCGGCTGCATATGATATCGCCACGGGAAGAAGGGATCAGAGGGCCAAGGCCGAGAAGATCAGGGAGAAGAAAAAGAAGTTCCTGGGAAAGACCTCTGACGAGTGGAAGAACTATTTTTCATATTCCTGGTATAAGTACCTTATCGGTATCATCATCCTGGTCTCAGCCATTAATATCGGATATAACATGTTCATCAAGCCCAAGACGGACAGCGGCATCGTTTCCATCGGCCACTTTATCCTGGAGGGGGACTACTATGAGACGCTCCTTACAGAGAAGATGGACTATAAGAATCCTTATGTAAACTGTGTGGACTATGTCGTTCCCAACGATCAGGGGGAGGTGAACGGTGCATATTCAGAGCAGATGGCAACCGCCTGCTTCTACTGCTACCCCAACGTGGTGGTCTTCGATATCGAGACATATCCTTATTACTATGAACATCTCATCGATATGAGCGATATATATGAGAAGCTCCGTGCGGAGCTGTCCCCGGAGGCTTTCTCCAAGATCACTCCCGTATACTGCAGTGAAGTTGATTATATGGAGTATCTCAATGCCTATAACATCAAGATGGGCATGGAGGACAGCGTGGTGGAGGATCTCTCCGAATACAGCTCTGAGCAGATCATGATCGGACTTATGGTCAGGGATGAGGATTTCTACAGAAGACTGGGTTATCAGAACTGCTGGCCAAAGACAGCACCTTCGCTGGTATTTACCATATATGACCAGACCAGGGATATGGCAGCCTCGGAAGAGATGATCCTTCTTATATTCAGCGATCTTGCGTAAGGCCGACCTGTGCCTTAAGTGATATAAGTTCTTCAGGAGCCAGGGGACGCAGTTCCCCCGGCTTTTCTTCTGTCAGGACAAGATCTCCTATGGCAAAACGCCTGAGGGTAATGACGCTCCTTCCGAAGGAGGCGATGATCCTTCTGACCTCGTGGGTCTTTCCCTCGTAGAGGGTGAGGATGCAGCGGTTGCCTTCTTTAAGTTCCAGCTTTGAGGGCTTGAGGACAGTCTTTTTATCTCCTTCCTCAAGTACAACACCGTCATTACATTGTTTTACATGACTTTCCTCCAGGGGATCGCCTGAATAAGTGATCTCATACATCTTGGGTACGTCGTATCTGGGGGAGGTGAGACGGTGGGACAGCTCTCCGTCGTTGGTGATTATGAGAAGTCCCGTGGTGTGGTAGTCGAGCCTTCCCACAGGGGAGAGCTTTTTGCTCTTAAGGTTTTCGGGGATATAGTCAGCCACGGTGGGAAGCCTTTTGTCCTCCATGGCGGTCAGGACGCTGTCGGGTTTGTCGAATACGAAGTAAAGGTTTTCCTTTACCGATACTTCGTTTCCGGATACTGATATCTCATCGGAAGGATCCACCTTAAAGCCCGGGTCTGTCACCACATTCCCGTTAACGGATACCTTTCCGCTCCTTATGATCTTTTTCAGTTCCGACCTGGTGCCTTCACCTGAGGCGGACAGTGCCTTATCAAGTCTCATAAGAGGATTATATCCTATCTGTGGTGTATAATCGAACCATGAAGACAGTCAATCTCGAAGCAGGTCATCCCGATGTCGCCACGGCCAAGGTGAAGCTCTATAACAGCATCTATTCCTCCAGGGCCCAGGGCGCAAAGGATATAAAGCTGATCCACGGATACGGATCCTCGGGGACCGGGGGAGCCATCAGGAGGGCATGTCTTTCGGAACTGGCTTCATATAAAAAAAGGGGCATCATCAAGGATTACTGCCCCGGGGATAAGTTCGGTCCCATGTCCCAGGAGGGCAGGGATATCGTATCTAAATATCCCAGGCTCAAGAGCGACAGCGACTGGGCCAGGTCAAATGACGGAATAACGGTGGTAGTGCTCAAATGACGGAAGATGCCTTTAACAAGCGCTGGGAAGAGTTCGAGAAACGCTGCAGGACATGTAATTCCTGCGGCCTTCGAAAGGGCGCAAAGAATGTGGTCATATACAGGGGCAGCAAGAGAGCTCCCCTGATGATCATAGGCGAGGGCCCGGGAAGGGAAGAGGATGAGACAGGACTTCCCTTTGTGGGAATGTCAGGAAAGCTCCTTCAGAACCTTCTGGGGATCTATGATCTGAAGCCGTCGGATTATCACATCTGTAATATCGTAAAGTGCCATCCCCCGGAGAACAGGCGTCCCGAGGCCTATGAGATAAAGGCATGTAAGAAGCATCTGGCGGAGCAGTTCGAGCTGGTAAGGCCCAAGGTGGTGCTCCTGTGCGGATCCACTGCCTATGAAGCATTCTTCGGCGTTAAGCCCGTCATGCGTGACGTCAGGGGATTCTTCATCGAGAGGAACGGCTTTTATATTATGACCACCTTCCATCCTGCCTATGCCCTGAGGAACGAAAAGGGAAAGATACCCCTGTACGAGGACATGGGAAAAGTAAGGAAAAAGCTGGAAGAACTCGGGGCTGTTTAATTTCTTTATTTAGATATTGCTTTTATAAATCGACTTTGCTATACTATCGTTCGTCGATGATCAATTGACATTGCCGAATTGTGTAATGGTAGCACTCCGGTTTCTGGCACCGTCTGTCTGGGTTCGAATCCTAGTTCGGCAGCCATAGCCTCCGAAACGAAAGTTCCGGAGGCTTTTTTTATGCCCCGGGGTATGATTTCAAATGAAAGCAAATGATTGACAGTGAAATATGCCCCTGTTAATATCAAGGCATGATCAATCTTGAAAGAAGAAAGCAGATACTCGATATCCTGGCACAGGAAGGTTCCATGAATACGAACCTTCTTTCACAGCGCCTGAACGTTACCGGCGCCACCATCAGGACAGACCTCCGCGATCTGGCCAGGGAGGGAGCCATCGTAAGGTACCACGGCGGTGTAAAGCTTCCCGAAAAGCCCAGGAACGACATGATCGAGAACTATATGATCAGGTCCATCACCCATGTCGATCTCAAGCAGAAGATCGGAAAGAAGGCCGCTGAGCTGGTGGGCAACGGAATGACCATCTTTATGGATGCAAGTTCAACTGCTTTTCATATGATCCCTTATCTCAAGAATACTGAAGACGTTACCGTTATCACAAACGGTATAAATACTGCCCTGGAGCTCCAGAGATATAACAACTTCAAGTCCATAATCCTGGTAGGGGGCATGATGAGACCCCACTCCGGAACCATCGAGGGTGTAATGTGCCGCGAGATGATCAACCGTTTCAGTGCAGAATATTATTTTG
>CACXGG010000281.1 GCA_902767145.1 Oscillospiraceae bacterium
GAGGAGCCTGACCTTGAGTTCGATGAAGAGGGCAATAAGATCCTTAATCTCGGAGATATCATCATCTGTCCCGACGTAGCTCTTGAGCATGCAGCAGAATACGGTCATTCTGATGACCGCGAGTTTGCTTTCCTCATCGCACATTCACTTCTTCATCTCCTTGGATATGACCATATCATGAAAAGGGACGAGAAGGTGATGACAAGACTTCAGAAGATGCTCATGAAGGAGATCGGTCTTGCCTTCGACGATGAGGTATATGAGCTCAACGACCACTCTGATGAGATAGCTGAAGATAATATCGCTTATCCTGCAGGAAGTATCTGCAGCCACTGCGGTTATGTTTCCATCCTCGGAAGGCCCAATGTGGGAAAATCCACTCTCATCAATCTCATTACAGGTATGAAGGTGGCCATCGTTTCCCATAAGCCCCAGACCACCAGGACTAATATCAGGGCGATCTACAATACTGATGATACACAGATAATCTTTACTGATACTCCCGGCGTCCATAAGCCCGGGTCAAAGCTGGGAAAGATCATGGTGGGCAATTCCTTTGCCAGCGCCAAGAATTCCGATGTTATCCTTCTCATCGCCGACGGAAGGTTCAAAACTCCCGGTGATATCGAAAAGCAGCTTATCGCAAAGATATCCGAAAACAGGAAAAAGGCAGTCCTTGCCATCAATAAGAGCGATGATATTACAAAGGAAGACCTTCTTCCCATAATATCCGCCTACGCATCACTTTATGATTTTGCTTCCATCGTTCCCATCAGTGCGAAGACAGGCGATAACGTGGACGTCCTTCTCGACGAGCTCTCAAAGCTCCTTCCTGAAGGTCCCAGGATGTTTGATTCCGAGCATATGACAGATCAGACCGAAAGGGAGATCGCCAAGGAACTCATAAGGGAGCAGCTCCTTCATTTCACCAATCAGGAGGTGCCCCACGGCATAGCTGTCGAGATCGATACTTTCGAAGAGAAGTATGATGAGGATGCCGCTGATGAATATGACAGGGATATGATCGTTATCAAGGCTTCCATCATCTGTGAAAGGTCCACACATAAGGGGATCATCCTTGGTAAGAACGGATCCATGATCAAGAGGATCGGAACAGCTGCCAGGAAGAGTATCGAGAGGATGACAGGATGTAAGGTCTACCTTGAACTCTTTGTAAAGGTAAGGGAAGACTGGAAGAATAACGATCTGATGCTCAACTCCTTCGGTTATAAGTCCGAAGACGACTGATATCATGCCGGACCCCCTGAGCGTAAAAGGACTGATACTCAGAACAAAGCAGTACGGTTCAAATGACCGTATGGTAAAGCTCCTGACAAAAGACCGGGGTATAGTCAATTTCTGTGCCAAGGGTGCCGCAAAGCAGGGAAGCAGGAATTCTTTTGCTTCTGTCCCGTATTCACTCTCAAACGTTCTTCTTACAGATTCCCACGGCTTTCTGTATCTGAAGGAAGGTGCTGTCATCGAAAGCAACAGGGGGATCCTTGAATCCATCGAAGCCATGGCTGTTGCTTCACATTTTGCCGAAAGGCTTTCAGAGTCAGTACTTCAGAGCGATAATGCCCCGGAGGCTTATGAACTTGCGGTATATGCTTTTTATGCACTTTCGACCAGCCCTGAGGACTATGCCCTTATCTATTCAGCGTTTAACTGGAAACTCCTTAATATCCTTGGCTTTTCCGTAAGATATGAAGACTACCGTGATTCATATCTTTCATTAAAAGACGGAAGTGTCATCCCCTATGAGGGAAAGGATATCCATGATCCTTCCTATGTCTTTATGTCAGGAAGAGCCATAAAGATCCTTGATATGATGGCGGAAGCGCCTGTCAGGAATATATTCACTGTTAAAACGGACAGGAGTGTTATAGAGGAAATAAGGCTCTTTACGACACTTTATATGTCCAGCCAGTTCGACAGGGAGATAGAAGATCCCTTAAAGAAGATAGGCCTTAACTAGACTTTCCAGTTTTCGGGATAGAGGGATATATATTCAGGTTTTTCGAACCTGTCGTCAATAAGAAGGGCAAATCCCGTATCTTCTTCAGTCCTTATAACGCGTCCCACAGCCTGAAGCACCTTTTCCCAGCCGGGGAAGCGGTAGGCGAAGGCAAATCCGTCACCGAACTTCTCGTCATAGTAATTTTTCAGTATTTCTCTTTCCGGAGTGATCTTCGGGATGCCGACGCCAACGATTATAACGCCTGAAAGACGGTCTCCCACAAGATCGATCCCTTCTCCAAAGTGGCCTCCCAGGACTCCTGCGCCTATAAGGCATCCGTCAAATGGTGATGAGAACATATCGAGAAATTCCTTTTTCTCGTTCTGGTCCATACCCGGCTTCTGGCGTATGAGCTTTCTCTTTATGGGATCATTGATCGAGGAGATCCTCTTTTCGAGTTCATCGCACACAAGGTTCAGATACTCAAAGGAGGGGAAGAATATCATATAGTTTCCCCGGCGGTTGATAAGTTCCTTCATTATGCGGTCACAGAGCTTTTCAAGGGTTATTGCACGGTTCTTATATGCAGTGCTTATGGAGGAGTCCACAAGTATCTCCAGGTTCTCGGAAGGAAAAGGTGAAGGGAGCTCCAGGCTTCTGGAATATCCCGCATTCTTTCCTATGAGAACGTTCCTGTAGTATTCATAAGGGGACAGAGTGGCAGAAAAGAATATGGCGGCCATCTTGTCCTCGATCTGCCTGTTGATCATCTCAGAGGAGTCGAGGCATACCAGCTTCATTATCACATCGTCCGGCATCTTTGTTATCGATGTCACATAGGAATCGTTATAGTAGAGCTCGAAAACAGTAAGGAAGAACCTGGATTCAAAAAAGAATTCCATGGTGGCATCCCTGAGCTTTCCAGCCTCCAGTGAGTCGAGATAAGGGGACAGGAGCTTGATGCAGCGCCACAGTGTGGTATAGAACTTCATGGGCCTCTGCCTGGTGGCTTCAAATCCCGTTGTCTTCAGGACCTTCTTCTCGTCCACATCTTCGTTGGCGGCAAAGACTGATGAGCCGTTAAGGAAACAGTCGGAAGCAGTGGTAAAGTATCTGTCAAGAAGTGTCAGAAGAGACTCGATCTTAGCATCCTTTCCCTTAAAGAGCTTCATCATATTCTTAAGGATAGAGTAGGGGAATTCCACACTGTACATCTCCCTGGCCCTGTCCACCATATTGTGGGCCTCGTCTATGAGAAGTACATTCCTTATCTGGGCTTCTTCACCGAAGGCCCTTACCAGGGACACCCTGGGATCGAAGGCGTGATTATAGTCTCCGATGACTACTGTACAGTAGTTCATTGTATCAAGTGAGAATTCATGGGGGCATATATAATGCTTCATGGCTATCTCTGTTATAAGCTCGGGAGTGATCTCGTCAAAAGCAAGGATCTCCTCCAGGGCAGGCTTTACCCTGGAATAGTAGTTGTTTGCCAGCTTACAGAACTTGGCATCGCACTTTCTCATCATGGGACACATGGATTCCTTTGAGGAAAGGAGGATGGATCTTAATACAAGACCTCCGGCCCTCATATCGTTTAGAGCCTTGGTGGCAACGCCTCTGGTGGCAGTCTTTGCCGTCAGGTAGAAGATCTTGTCGTATTTTCCCTTAAGAAGTCCCTTGACCGCAGGATATAAGGTGGATATGGTCTTTCCGGTACCCGTGGGGGCAAGGGCGAAAAGAGCCTCTTTAGAAGAAAGGGACTTAAGGGCCTGCTTCATAAAAGTGGACTGGCCTGATCTTATGACAGGGTAGGGAAATTTCATGGAGGAGATGGATATCAGGGAAGACTCCTCGTAATTTAAGAGCTTTAATGCAAAAGCCGAATACTCGGAACAGTGCTTTTCATATATATCAAGTGCCTCGTCCCTTGTAAGGACCTGAGTATCCTCAAAAGCCTCAAGTGTTGTAACGGAAACATATCTGAGAGTTATGGTGATCTCAGAAAGTTCAGTATATTCCATAAGGAACATGGCTCCGTATAAAGCCAGCTGGGCCTCATGCTCGGGGCGGACCAGCTTTGCAAATGTATCTTTGGAGGAGTTAAAGGACTTGATCTCAATTATCTGAGGACCTTCCGGGGTCTCCAGGAGCACATCGGCACGGCCTGAGACCTGAAGGGAGATGCCCCCTTCTGAATATTCCGAAGACATATAATATTCAGTGGTGATATCAGATCCGTACTGCTCCCGCAGATCCGAAAAGATCTTGTTATGGAGCCTTGTACCCTCGATGCCGCTTACAGAACCATAGGATCCGGAAGAAAGGCTACCGGACCTGGAAACGAAGGAAGCAAGGGCTGTTACGGAAACTTTTATCTCTTTCATATAAATGATTATACTATTAAAGTTGATTTATCGACTTCATTAATGTATCATATCAAGGCACAAATGCGGATGTGGTGGAATTGGCAGACGCGCTAGCTTCAGGTGCTAGTGGTTTCACGACCGTGCGGGTTCAAGTCCCGCCATCCGCAC
>CACXGG010000282.1 GCA_902767145.1 Oscillospiraceae bacterium
GAAAAGAGCAGAGCCCAGGGAGTCGATGTCGCGGTCGAACTTTTCGATGGAAACAGGCTCGTAATCTCCGCCTTTCTTCGTCTTATGGAGAAATACCGGATTTTCGGGAAACTCCTTAAGTCTTGTCTTTACCACATCTCTTAAGTTCTCGGGACGTGTTACTTCATAAAGCGGAATATTCTTCATTTCTGTTCTCCCCTTCTATTTAATAATATAAGATTAGCAATAACCCTTTGAAATGGCAAGTTCTGCACGCTCTTTAGCCTTGCCGCCAAGAGCTATCTGACCCTTGATAAAATCAGGATGGTCAGAGATGAAATCCTTCATATACTTATCGGGATCAGAGAGGAATTTCATTACCAGGTCATACTGCTGCTCATTTATATATCCGCTGTCCTTAGCCTGATCAAAGAGCGCTGCGTCGATGCCTGCCAGGGTGTCCATATCAACGCCAAGTGCCTTCAGCACTTCCCTGCCGCTCTGGCGTCTGTCGATGACTGCGATGGTATCCTTTATCTCTGCACCGAGATCTCTTATTACAGGTACCCATGCTCTCTCGTAGCTGGAAGCCTCAGTGATGAGATCTGCTATATGAAGGATCTTCTTTCCCTCCAGCAGTGTCTTATCGGCAACCTTGGGTGAATGAAACTCGGAGTCTGTAACAACTGCTGAAAGATCCTTATAGATGGTGAGGTGCTTCTTTCCAAGGATATGAGCAGGAAGCATGGAGAAGAAATAATCCCTCCTCTCACCTCCTGAGATGATATCAAAATCATATTTCCTTGCCTCGGCAACGAGCTTATCCGTTACGTTCTTAAATGTCTCGGATGTCTGGTACAGTGCCATAAACTCATCGAAGATCTTTGAAGGAGCCGTAAGCTTGTCTTCCTTAATGGATTCCTCGATGACCTTGAGCATCCTGTTTGCCTCATCCTCGTTCTTAACAAGGAAGTGGGTATTGATATAAAAGGGACCCAGCTTTCCTGATGTATACCAGAAGGGTGTGTCCTCAGGTGCAACGCGTACAGCCTTTGTTAAGAAAAGATCGTCTGTAATGTTTCTTGCAAGCATAATAAATACCTCCGGTTATTAAGTACTCTTTCTGAAATTCTTATCTGTCATGATCCTGGCAAATACAAGTCCCAAAGGAAGCGAAACTACTACTATGACTGCCTTTGCAAACCAGTTGAGACCGGTAGCAAAATCAGCCTGCGAAAAGAAGAACATTCCCTTATACATAAACATACCGGGAACCATGATAACGATGGACGGGACAGTAAGTGTGATCCTGGGAAAACCGATATGATTCTTGATGGCAGAGGCCAGAAGCCCTGCAGTAAGGGCGCCGCAGAAAGCAGCAATGCTCATCCCTATTCCCAGATCTATGAGACAGAGCCTAAGTACATTTGCAACGGCACCCATGAGCCCGGCTATGGATGCCATTTTATATGTGCTGTTAAAAAGGATGGAAAAGCCGAAGACTCCAACAAAGCTCATAACAAACCTCAGGGGTATCAGATAGTAGACCGGAAGAGTATAGGGTTCAAAATCAACAGGGGCAAAATGAAGGACAGAAGCTGCAAATGCAGCGGACAAGGAAGCGACACCTATGACGAGAACGGCATAGGTGATCCTCTCGATTCCTGATTTAAGGTCCAGCTTTGCCAGATCGATACCACCCGTTATCAGAGGGAATCCCGGAATGACATAGAGCATGGAACATATATATCCGGCCCTGAAATCTATAGGAGTACCTACGATAGCCACCATGAGCTTTCCTAAAAGAATATAGGAAAGACATGAGGCAAGGACTCCCGCTCCTGTATTTGCAAACAAAGTGATCTTCCTGTTAAGGAGGAGCTTTCTGACCATAAAACCTATAAATGCAGCAATAAAGGTCGTGACCATATCGTAGATACCTGCACCGAGAAGGAATGAGAATGCCATACATGCGGCTGCAGAGGCAAGGGACAGCTGAAGGATACTGTAGTTGCCCTTCTCCCTCTCTATCGTATCCAGCATCTTGTGGAAATCATCTATGGAATATCTTTCGGTCCTCTCACCAAAGCCGTCACAGAAGATCTCCATATAATGGAGCTTGTCTGTATTAACTCCTGTCGTGACGTTGGAGAGGGCATTTGTACATGTCTCCCCGTTCTCCATACATGTATAATCGATGGATTTAAGTCCGATATCCGCATTGCATGTTACATTTAAAGCTCTTGAGAGCTTATTCATGGCAGCCCTTACACGAAAAGAACCTGCCCCGAAGGAAAGGAACATAAGGCCGACCCTTCCGATAAGTCCCGCCTTTTCGCTCAGGGGCGACTGGGAAGATGGCCTGTCACTGTCATTTTTCGATGTATCATGCCAGATTATCGGCATGTGCTGGGATCTTAACTTACTCATCTTTTACCAAAGCTTCAATGTACCTGTAACGTTCTTTAAAGGCTCGTTATTCTTTTCGCACCAGGATATAAGGTCCTTTGTGATATCCACGGGACATGCGGGATGGATAAGGCTGGCTGTTCCGATCTCCACGGCGCTTGCGCCTGCCATCATAAACTCCAGTACATCCTCATATGTGGAGATGCCGCCGCAGCCGATGATGGGGATGTCCAGCACCTGATAGCACTCTGATACCATTCTTATGGCCACGGGCTTTACTGCGGGACCTGAATAGCCGCCTGTGTTATTTCTAAGTACAGGACGGCGTGTCTTTATATCCACTGCCATACCAAGAAGTGTATTTATAAGTACGACTGCATCAGCTCCGCCCTTCTGTGCAGCAAGAGCAGGTGCCTTGATGTCGGTTACATTGGGTGTGAGCTTGATCCATAAAGGAAGTGATGTCTTTTCCCTCATGGCTGAGACGATGGAATAGATCTGTTCGGGATCTGATCCGATGCTCATGCATCCTGCCTTAACGTTGGGACAGGAAAGATTTATCTCGAGCGCATCGATCTTGTCCTTATGGGGATCGAGCTTTTCGATCATTGCCATATAATCTTCAAAGGAATGGCCGGCAACATTTATGATCCTGCCGCAACCCAAAGAATCCATATAGTCCAGGTCATGTTCTATAAAATAATCGACTCCGGGATTCTGAAGACCAACGGAGTTCAGCATTCCACTTGCAGTCTCTGCAACGCGGACACCTTCGTTTCCTACTCTGGGCTTTATCGTAAGTCCTTTTGAGGAAAGACCTCCCAGGATGGAAAGGTCATAATATTCAGAAAGCTCATGGCCGAAGTTACATGTTCCGGATGCCAGGATAAGAGGGCTCTTAAGCTCTACGTTACCTGCTTTAACATTTATAAGTGAGCTCACCAGACCACCTCCTTTGAATCAAAGACGGGACCGTCCTTACAGCATCTTTTATGGTCGAAGGGCATACCTTCCTTTTCAGCCTTTATCTTACATACGCAGACGAGGCAGATGCCGATACCGCAGGCCATCCTCTGCTCCATGGAAACGTAGCAGGATAATCCTTTTGCCTCGGCCCAGGCGGAGACTGCCTTCATCATGGGAAGAGGTCCCACGCAGAGTACAGTAGCATCAGAAAGGTCATCTTCAGACAATGTGTTAAGGCCGTCACAGCAGTTGCCGTGGACGCCTGAAGATCCGTCGTCTGTAGTAAGGATAAAGGAATCATCTGTCATAACAGCCTGGTCTATGGTCCTGAAGCCTTCCACCACAACATGCTTCTTACCCATGGAGGATAAGGTCTCATGGGCAAAGTTTATGGGAAAGACTCCCGTGCCTCCTGCAACCAGGATGTACTTTTCAGAAGAAAGATCGAATCCGTTGCCCAGAGGTCCCAGCACGGAAACCTCCTGGCCTTCCTTAAAGGCAGCGATCTCGGTGGTTCCCTTTCCTACCACCTTTACACCGATGGAAAAGGTTCCGGCATTCTTATTCACAGAAGCGATACCGAAGGGCCTTTTC
>CACXGG010000283.1 GCA_902767145.1 Oscillospiraceae bacterium
ACATATGTGCCCCACTCCCTGTGCTCGCCGATCCTGGGATCTGCATATTCGTAACAGGGTGTTCCGTCAAATCTTACGAGGCCTTCCAGGTTCTTGGGAAAATGTGCGGGAACCCAGTCAAGGATGACCGCGATATTATTCCTGTGGAGAAGGTCCACCATGTACTTGAAGTCAGCAGGTGTTCCGAAACGGCTGGTGACAGCATAGTAACCTGTTACCTGATAGCCCCAGGATGCATCGAGGGGATGCTCAAGTACGGGCATGAGCTCGATGTGGGTGTAGTTCATCTTCTTGCAGTAATCAACAAGATCGACTGCCAGTTCCCTGTATGTGAAGAAATTTCCGTCGGGATGTCTTCTCCAGGATCCTAAGTGAAGCTCATAGATATTGATGGGCTGGGGATCCAGTGCATCCTTCCTGCTCTTCTGATAAGCCTGGTCTCCCCACTCATAATCGTTGGGATCATAAAGTATAGACGCATTGTTAGGTCTTGTCTCGAAATGTCTGGCATACGGATCACCCTTATCGTAGATCCTCTGGTCAGCACCGATGACGCGGTACTTATATCTGTCCCACTGTCGGGCGCTGGCGATCTTACCTTCCCAGATGCCTGTATCTCCTAACTTGAACATATAATTAGCGTCGGGTTCCCAGTCGTTGAAATCACCGATAACGCTTACAGCTATTGCCTTGGGAGCCCATACGCGGAAGTAGTATCCGCTTTCTTCACCATCCGTATAGGGATGGGCGCCGAGAAAATTATAGCTCCTGTAGTCTTCTCCGCGGTTGATCAGATATGCTTGATCCATTATGTTTCCTCCAAAGTGCCGGAGGGTCGGTTAAACTAATATATCAATAATCGACCCCCTCTGATACGTCTATAATTATATAATATTTTTAACATCAATACCAACCAAAAATACAAAAAATTGCACAAAAACAGTTGTGTTTTTGTGCAATTTTACAAATGGTTAACAATTTAGAGCTATATTACTTTGCGAACTCGGCTCCTCTGTCAAAAGCCTGGACATTTCCGGGGATCAGCTTATGCCTTCTCTCGGGAAGGACCTCATAAAGAGCAGACTCAAAAGACTCTCTCGTGAAGCATCCTGTAGCCTTGGAAAGACATCCAAGCATGGAGATGGTGGCAAAGGCCATATTGCCCAGTTCATTGGCGATCTCGGAAGCGTTCATTGGGATGAACCTGATATCATCTCTCGTGGGCTTGATGTGGATCAGCGATGAGTCGATGATCAGGATTCCGCCGGGCTTGATGCAGGGCTCGAACTTCTCCATGGAAGGCTGGTTCAGACAGATGACAACATCTGCATCATTTACAACGGGAGATCCGATGGGTTCGTCGGAGATGACTACGGAACAGTTGGCTGTTCCTCCTCTCATCTCAGGTCCGTATGAAGGGAACCATGAAACTTCCTTACCCTCATAGAGAGCAGCCTCTGCTGCGAACTTTCCTGCGGAAAGGATACCCTGTCCGCCGAATCCTGCAAGGATGATTGAAAAGTCGATCATTATGCCTGTACCTCCTTCTTGCTGAAGTCGATGTCAGCACCCTTGAAGCATCCGAGAGGATACTGGGGGATCATCTTTTCCTTGAGCCATTCCATTGCCTCTACAGGCTCCTTACCCCAGTTGGTGGGACATGTGGAAAGGAACTCGACCATGGAGAAACCAAGGCCTTCCTGCTGGACCCTGAAAGCCTTCTGTACAGCCTTCTTGGCATTCTGGATATTCTTGAAATCAGTAAGGCAGACACGCTCAACATAAGCGGCACCGGTAAGCTGTGCGATGAGCTCACTTACATTGATGGGATAGCCCTGATAGGAAGCGTCTCTTCCGAAGGGTGATGTAGTGGTTACCTGACCGAGAAGTGTGGTAGGTGCCATCTGACCGCTGGTCATTCCGTAAACGGCATTGTTTACGAAGAATGCTGTGATCTTCTCTCCCCTGGCAGCGGCGTGGATGATCTCGGCTGTTCCGATGGAAGCCAGGTCACCGTCACCCTGATATGTGAAGACGATCTTGTCCTTAAGTGTTCTCTTGATACCCGTTGCAACAGCGGGAGCTCTACCGTGGGCAGCCTGGACTGCATCACAGGAGAAATAATCATATGAGTTATATGTACATCCTACAGATGCGACAGAGACAGTATCCTCGAGGATACCCATCTCCACCATGGACTCTGCGATGATCCTGTGGATAATTCCGTGGTTACATCCGGGGCAGTAATGGAAAGGCTTGCCAGTAAGGCCTTCCGTAGGCTGGAATACTATTGCCATTACACTCTACCTCCTTCGTTGGGATCGTTATGGATAGCGATGATCTTATCGAGGATCTCCTTCTGTGTGGGAAGGTTACCGCCCATCCTTCCGTAGAAGTGAACGGGCTTTCTGCCGGAAACGGCAAGTCTTACATCCTCGACCATCTGGCCTGCAGAGAGCTCAACATCAAGGAAAGCCTTAACGTTGGAAAGATCTGCTGTCTCAGAGATGATCTTCGTGGGGAAAGGCCAGAGAGTGATGGGCCTGATCATACCGACCTTGATACCCTGCTCAGCAGCCTGCTTGATAACGTTCTTACAGATCCTGGAACATGTGGAGAAAGCAGTGATAACGATCTCTGCATCCTCGAGTCCGTAAGCCTCATATCTTACCTCATGCTCCTCGATATACTTATACTTCTCCTGAAGCTCGATATTCTTTGCCTCGAGGTCATCGGGATCGATATAGATGGAAGTTACCGTATTGTGGAAATCCCTTCCGCCTCTTCCTGTGGCAGCCCAGGGCTTCTCGATCTTCTCAATGGGCTCCTCGTCGCGGAAAAGGACAGGCTCCATCATCTGACCAAGGGTACCGTCTCCCAGGATCATTGCCAGCATCCTGTACTTATCAGCCAGGTTGAATGCCTCGACTGTAAGCTCGTAGAGCTCCTGTACGGAAGCAGGTGCGATAACGATATTTCTATAGTCACCGTGTCCGCCGCCCTTTGTTGCCTGCCAGTAGTCTCCCTGGGAAGGAAGGATACCGCCAAGACCCGGGCCTGCTCTTACGATATTGACTGCTACTGCGGGAAGCTCTGCACCTGCGATATAGGAGATACCCTCCTGCTTCAGGGAGATTCCCGGAGAAGACGAAGATGTCATTACTCTTGCGCCTGCGGCAGCTGCGCCGTAGACCATGTTGATAGCGGATACTTCACTCTCCGCCTGTACGAAGTTTCCTCCGATCTCCACCATCTTCTTAGCCATGTAGTGCATGACTTCTGTCTGTGGAGTTATGGGATAACCGAAGTAGTTCCTGCAGCCTGCTCTCAGAGCAGCCTCAGCGATAACTTCGTTTCCTTTCATCAATACTCTCTTACCGGCCATAAAACACCCCTTACCTTTCAACCGTGATTACTGAGTCAGGACACTGAACGGCGCAGAAAGTACAGCCGATACAGGAATCCGGATCTACGCAGACAGCAGGATGATAACCCTTGCTGTTCAAGCTCTTGGTGTCAAGTTCAAGGATCTTTTTGGGGCAGGCATAGACACAAAGGCCGCAGCCCTTGCAGAGGTCGTCACGAAAAGTAACTTTTGCCATAAATGATTCCCCTTTTAAATTGATCGCTATATTTTATATTAAAAAAAGATATTCCGCAAACTGAAAACATGCACAAATATTTACCTTTTCTAACCGCAAAAAAGAGCGGACCCCGAAGGATCCGCTCTTAAGATTTCGACTTAAGATCTTATTATTCGATCTTGTTTCCGCACTCAGGGCAGAACTTGCCGAGCTTACCGTCAGCAGGTGTATATCCGCACTTAGGGCAGGATGTAGGAGCTGCTGCGGGCTGGGGCTTACCACAGTTGCTGCAGAACTTACCTGTGTTAGTAGCACCGCACTCACATGTCCATCCGCCTGCTGCAGGAGCGGGAGCGGGCTGGGGCTTACCACAGTTAGCACAGAACTTGCCCTGGTTGGTAGCACCGCACTCACATGTCCATCCGCCGGCCTGAGCTGCTGCAACGCCTGCTGCTGCGCCCATAGCTGCAGCGCCACCCATCTGCTGGGCGCCCATCTGCTGAGCCTGAGCCTGCTGTGCCTGCTGCTGTCCAAGGAAGTTGAAGGCTGCGTTTGTGCCTCCCATGCCACCCATCTGGCCCATACCACCGATCATACCCATGCCGGCGAAGCCTGTAACAGCACCTGCAGAGTTGCCTGCTGCTGTCTTCATAGCCTCTGTCTGGCCAAGGATAGCCTGAGCTGCGAGAGCTGCCTGGTCTTCTCCATACATCTTGGATGTATCGACCTGCTCGATCCTCTCTCTGGACTTCTCATCAGGTGTGATGCTGTTGATAGCAACGGACTCAACGACAACGCCTCTCTTCTGGAGCCATTCTTCGTCAAGAGCCTCCTGCATATATCTTCTGAGTCTTCCCTGCTCGGAAGGAAGATTTGCGAAGGGGATCTTGTCCATCGTTGCGCACTTGTTGAGCATCTCAGTGATGTTATCCAGGAACTCGGACCTGGGCTGCTTAGGTGCAACGGGCTTACCCATGAAGTCTTCATTTGTGTACTCGCCGGAAACGTTACCTGCAATGCTCTTGAAGAACGTTACAGGATCAGCGATCTTGTAGGAGAATGTACCATTCATCCTGATATAGATATTTCTGTACTCAGGATCACGATAAGGAACAGCTGTAGGTGTTCCGAAGTTCTGATCCCTGATCTCCAGCATGTTGACGAAGTA
>CACXGG010000284.1 GCA_902767145.1 Oscillospiraceae bacterium
GGTAAATATCAATACAGCAGACAAGGAGGAGCTCATGAGCTCCTCCTTGTCTGCTGTATTGATATTTACCTTTCCATCGCTTACGGGATCTGATATGGCTCCGATGCTGAAGTCCCCCTGTACGGCTTCGTCCCTGGAAGGAATATAGATGGAGATATTCTCGGTAAGGACATAGACAAGATCGATGCTCTCTGATGCCGCATCCTCCGACAGGCCTCCCGCCAGTTCCACCACATCGTTCAGGATAGATCCTTTTTCCGTCTTATAGACTCCAGGTTCATTTACATGGCCGCAGATATAGACAGATATCTCAGAAGGTCCTTCCGAAAGCTCGGTCACACCGGAAGATACTTCTGTACTTTCAGGTGACTTTTCTAAGAGCGCATCAAACCTGCCGTTCAGGAACAGCTTATATACCAGGCTTATAAGAAGGGTTATTACAAAGGCCGCCACATAAACGGCATTTCTTGTTTTCGTCTTCATTAAAGGTCTCCTTTAGTTCAAGGATAAACCTTTGTAAAGGGAAAAAAGACGACAAAATATAACAATCCGTTACAAACGGATACAAAGTAAATTATATTTTACAGGCGGGATGTCACTCGGGTCTCTTTGTCTCCCAGAGCTTCTCGATATTGTAGTTTGCGCGCTCCTCGGGATGGAAGACGTTTACTACAACATCCTTATAATCGATGAGGATCCAGCGGTCACCTGATCTTCCCTCGATATGGTCGGGATAAAGATCATCCTCTTTCTTGAGAACAAATTCCACTTCATCTGCAAGAGCCTTGATCTGGGTGGTGGAGTTACCGCTTACCACTATAAAATAATCTGCGAGGGTAGTCTTATCAGCTACATCCAGCAGTTCGATGTCGATACCTTTCTTGGAATCGAGTATGGTAATGATCTTGTCAGCCAGTTCCTTGCTTGTCATAAATTATCTGTTCTCCTTTTCGGTTGTAATTAGATTATACCCAAATCTTTCATAAACTCCAAAGTATAGGGATGTATTTCCCTGCCCTTCATATCAAACTTGTTCTTTACCGCCTTGACGCAGAGTATCAGCGAAGCATCAAGATCAGTTTTAGAAAGCTCCCTCATAAGTGTCAGGTCCGTATATGTCCTGGAGGGCTCGAGCTTATCTGCCAGGAAGACTATCTTATCAAGAACAGTCATATCCTTTTTTCCCGTGGTATGGAAAGTGATGGCTTCTAAGATCTCTTCATCATCTATCCCCATGAGCTTTGAAGCCATTATGGCTCCTGCCGGGGAATGATAGAGCTTGGGATCTGTTGTAAGTTCAGGGCATCTCTTAAGAGCCATCTTCTTCTGCTTATCTATATCGATCTCCTTGGCACAGTCATGAAGTGCCCCGGCGATAAGTGCCTTGTCCGGATCAGCTCCGAACCTTGTGGCATAGAGGGCCGACAGAAGTCCTGTATTAAGTGTATGAAGAAGCCTCTTTTCACCCAGGATGGGATACATGGCAATGGCTGAATCAAGATAGACAGAACAGGCTTCATCGCCAACTTCTGAAAGCGGGTCCTCCGAAGGATAAAGGTCATGCGTCTTTATAAACTCCAGTGCCGCCTCCGGGATATCGTCAAAAACCTTTTCCTCCCTGATGGCGGAAGATGCGGCTTCCACGCCTTTTATCTCAAAGCTCCTTATATCGGCATCGATCCCCAGGGCTTCACTTATGCGCTTTTTTTCGTACTCTATATCGGTGCTGTCCCCGGGTCTTTGTGCCACCAGAAGCCCTGCGTTCTGAAGGATCTTTTCGGGCTTATACCACTTATCGAAAGTGGGCAGTATATCGGATCCGCAGATCCAGCAGAAGGAATGGTCCTCATCAGCCTTCTTTCCCAGGCCGCACTCCTTGAGGAAGGTCTTCAGATATTTTTCCCCGCAGAACTTTTCGATGGTATTGGCGGTGTAGCTTATGCCCTCCATAAAGAACTCTATGTCACAGAGAAATACGTTCTTTTTAAATCGGGCCTCCACTGCCCTTTTTGTCATATAGAACCTGTAAGGGGCCGCACTTAACATGCGTCCCCTCTTAAAAGGATTTCTGGCTGTAGGGATAACGACTGCGATATCAACGCATCCGCTCTCAAGAGCACCTTCTATCATGGAAAGGTGTCCGTTGTGGATGGGATCGAATGAGCCGCCGAAAAGACCTATCTTCAATATCAGTTCCTCACAGGATCAGCCAAGGATGCCCAAAGCTCTCTTTCCGATATCGGTCCTGAAGTGCTTGCCCTCGAAGTCGATCTTATCAACTCCTTCGTATGCCCTGGCAAGTGCTTCCTTAAGATCGTTTCCTCTTGCAGTAACGCCGATGACACGACCGCCGTTTGTAAGGAATGTACCCTCATCGTCAAGCTTTGTTCCTGCGTGGTAAACGAAGCAGCCGTCGATCTGGCCCTTTTCGTCAAATCCAGACATGGGGATACCTTTCTTGTAACTCTCGGGATATCCGCCGGATGCCATGATAACGCAGGCACAGGCTCCGTCTCTCCACTTGATATCCACATCAGCGAGGCGGTGCTCATAGATAGCATCAAAGATCTCGTAGAGGTCTGCATCCAGCATGGGAAGTACGACCTGTGTCTCGGGATCTCCGAAGCGGCAGTTATACTCGATGACCTTGGGTCCCTTAGGTGTGATCATAAGTCCGAAGTAAAGGCAGCCTTCAAATGTCCTGCCCTCTTTGTTCATAGCTTCCATGGTGGGAAGGAAGATCTTCTCCATGCACTCCTTGGCGATCTCGGGAGTATAGCAGGGATTGGGAGATACAGTACCCATTCCGCCGGTATTGAGGCCTTCGTCGTTGTCCTTTGCCCTCTTGTGGTCCATGGATGAGATCATGGGAACCATGGTGATTCCGTCGGTAAATGCAAGAACAGATACCTCGGGACCTGTGAGGAATTCCTCGATGACGATCCTGGAGGAGCTCTGTCCGAACTTCAGCTCGTCGATCATCTCATGGACAGCAGCAACAGCCTCTTCCTCGTTCTGTGCGATGATAACGCCCTTTCCGAGAGCAAGTCCGTCAGCCTTGATGACTGCAGGATAGGAGTTCTGCTGCTTAAGATAAGCTATGGCGCTCTCACTGTCGGTAAATACTTCATAGAAAGCCGTAGGGATACCGTACTTCTTCATAAGCTCCTTGGAGAATACCTTGGAACCTTCGATGATGGCCGCGTTCTTCCTGGGACCGAAGGTCTTAAATCCGGCCTCCTGCATAGCATCTGCCATTCCCAGTACAAGGGGATCGTCAGGAGCTACCACTACCATATCGGGGTTGAGCTCTTTTGCCAGCTTGACCATATTCTCGATATCAGTCGCCTTTACGTCAAAACACTTGGCGAACTTTGAGATACCGCCGTTTCCGGGTGCGCAGTAGATCTCGTCTACCTTTTCGCTCTCAGAGAGCTTCATGATGATGGCGTGTTCTCTTCCGCCTCCGCCGACTACAAGTACTTTCATCTTTTATATCCTCCGGTCTTATATATATTCAAATACGATACGCAGTATATCAGATACCAGTGCGAATCCCGCCAGACCCAGTATCAGTATGAAGCCCACCACAAGCAGGACATTTTCCGCTTTCTCTGACAGGGGCCTTCCGGTGATCATCTCATAAAGTATATAGACCACCTGGATACCGTCAAGTCCCGGGATAGGGAGCATGTTGGTGATGGTGACAGCTATGGTGATAAGGGCGGCCATAAGGACCATATTATAGGCCTTTTCAGAAAAGGAAGAATCAACATTATCAACTACTTCCGAAACTGAGACCGTCATTCCCACGGGACCCTGGACCATATTATATACTTTTTCGTGGCCATCGAAAATGCTGCCGATCACCTTATAGGAGACCTTTAAAAGAGATATCGGGATCTTGATCGAAGTATCAAGTGCTTCCAAAAAAGTCTCAAAAGAATCCACGGGGACAGTATAGATGGAAAGCCCCCTGGAATTGGTGGTGGTCATGGTATGGATGGTACATGTATCCTCCAGCTCGTGACCATTCCTTACATATTTCAGGGTGACCACATCACCATCCTGATAATCAGAAA
>CACXGG010000285.1 GCA_902767145.1 Oscillospiraceae bacterium
AACGCAGGTTATGTTAAAAGGGAAAGAAGCAGCAGTGACGACCGCGTGGTGGTAATAACCCTCACTGAGGAGGGAAGAAGGATGCGGGAGGCCGCGATGGAAGTTCCGCTTAAGGTGGCCAGCTGCGTGAACCTTCCCCCGGAGAAAGCGAAGATGCTCTATGAACTGCTCTATGAATTACTTGAAAGGAGTGAAGAGAAATGAATATTTATGATCTTAATGTCAAGGACCGCACAGGAGGCGAGGTAAGCCTTTCCGAATATAAGGGCAAGGTGCTCCTTATCGTCAACACGGCTACGGGATGCGGCTTTACACCCCACTACGATCCAATGGAAGCCATGTATAAGGAGTTCAGGGATCAGGGATTCGAGATCCTGGATTTCCCCTGTAACCAGTTCGCAGGACAGGCCCCCGGAAACGACGATGAGATCCATGAGTTCTGCACCATGAAGTTCAATACTGAGTTCCCGAGATTTGCCAAGATCGATGTCAACGGCGAAAATGCGGATCCCCTCTTTGCATACCTTGCGACGGAGAAGCCCTTCGAAGGATTCGGCAAGGGTCTTAAGATGGCGGCTTTCTCAAAGTTCGCGGATGCCAACAATAAGAAGTACGGTGACAAGGCCTACATTAAGTGGAACTTCACCAAGTTCCTGGTGGACAGGGATGGAAACGTTGTATCCAGATTCGAACCCACCGTTGATATGGATGTTGTTAAGGAGGCCGTAAAGGCATTGTTGTAATGAAATACGGAGAATCCACATTCGATATATTGTATCTCCTGTTTGCAATAGCCGCCGGGATCTTTATGATCTTAAGGTCCCGGAGCAAAACGGGGAGGATGATGGGCCTTGCCGCCCTGATCCTGGGATCCGGCGATGCCTTCCATCTTGTGTCGAGGGTGATCAACTACTTCTCGTCTTCTGACATGACGGCTGCCCTGGGTATCGGAAAGCTCGTGACCTCGGTCACCATGACGTTCTTCTATGTTCTGATGTACTATATTTGGACGGATGTCTTCTCCCGGGAAAAGACGCGGAAGGCGGCTGTTACAGTCTGGAGCCTTACCGCTCTTCGTGTGATCTTATGCCTGCTTCCCGGAAACGACTGGATCAATAACGGAAACAGTATGACCTGGGGCATCATCAGGAATATACCCTTTGTTATCCTGGGAGCCTTTATATGTTACCTCTGGTTCAAGACGCGCACCGGGGATAAGGTATTGCGTCCCATGTGGATCCTGATAGCCCTCTCCTTTGCCTTCTACATACCGGTTGCAGTATTTGCGGGGATCCTTCCCATCCTCGGAATGCTGATGCTTCCCAAGACGATCTGCTACATCATCATGATATTATTGTTTCTTAGAAAGGCATTGAAAAGAGAATAATATAAGGCGGCCTTAAAGAATTGTATTTGAGAGAACGGATCCCCGTTCTCTTTTTTTGCCTTGAAAATGTCTCCCGGCGGGAGACCCGGGGGTCTCTTTTCGCTGATAGAATGAGGCCATAACAGAGAAAGGAGGGCGCATACATGGAGGTTTCCGGTGTTGGCAGAGAGGTTTTCGAGGGTACTAATAATGGTACAAAGGGCCTAGTAGAATCTAGGGTGAGAGAGGTATCCGGACTTACCGAAAAGGAACTGGCAGAGAAGAGGTTTGAGGTTCAGGAGTTTTTCGAGGTCAAGGGTAGTGAGAGGGTAAAGGAGAAGGCCCGGCTTCTCGTGGAGAGGCTCAGGGCGCAGGGGAAACTCTGATACAGGAGGTTTTAAATGAGAATTACTATAGTTTCTTTTGAAGTAGATGAGAAGGATATGGACCTTAACGATATCGGTGACATGATGCTGGACGACGAGCTGGATATCGATGAGAGATGGCAGGACGATCTCTGGGGAAGGGAATACTTTGAGAAGAATTTCCCTGATGAGATCATCGGAATGGAAGGAGATGAGTGAGATGTTAGGAGCAATAATCGGAGATATAGTAGGCAGCAGATTTGAATTCGACAACGGAAACAAGAGCAGGGAGTTCGAGCTCTTTACTCCTGAGTGTGAGTTTACAGACGATACGGTGATGTCAGTGGCAGTTGCAGAGGCACTGATGGATGCAGGTGTGGATGGTGACCAGGAGGCGGTCAAGGTGCATCTGGTGGATTCCCTTAAGAAGTGGGGACAGAAGTATCCCAACGCCGGATATGGCGCACGCTTTATTGGCTGGGTCCTGTCAGATGAGAAGCTTCAGCCCTACGGAAGCTACGGCAATGGTTCAGCCATGAGAGTCTCTCCCGCAGGCTGGATGTACGACTCCCTTGAGAGGACCCGTGAGGTGGCCCGCTGGACGGCGGAGATTACCCACAACCACGAGGAGGGCATCAAGGGAGCAGAGTCCACGGCT
>CACXGG010000286.1 GCA_902767145.1 Oscillospiraceae bacterium
ATATACAAGGTATCCGCCCATCATAGGTTTTATGACGATATCACCGAATGCGGAAAAACTCTCCCGTATATACTCGTTAAATTCATTCATGATCATCTCCCCCACTACTCCGTTATTTTCATTATCAACTATTACTTCTATTATCTCAACTTATTCTTTATCCTCTGACATGCTTCTATGTGCATGATCCAATGTCTGGAAAACGGCATCTGGATAAGGCCGCGGACGTCCTTTTTGCACCAGTAATCGATGAGCCAGACAGCGTTCTCGTCCTCACTTACAACGCCCAATGATCCCAGGCTTTCTTTTCGTTCATCTGAGATCTTAAGCTTAAGATCACTGTAATCCAGATCGCGTATAATCTCTTCCGTACTCTTTTTTACATCAGAAATATACGAATACAGTTCATCTATATCCAGCTGCTTAGTAAAATCAGAGATCTGCTCCTTGATCAGTTCATTTCCGGTGGTGATTATCGGTGACTTGATACGGCTCTGATAGTTACCTGTGAAGAGAACCTCCTCATCGCCGGCAATGAGGGTGTGTGCGACGATATCCTCTATCCTGAAGACATGCCAGATGGAATAAGCAATATTCTTACAGTGGTAACCGTCGGCGTTCATGAAAGGCATTGCATCAAAGTCTTCTCTTTTAAGCTCATCCTTATATGAGAGCAGAGTATCCATGAGATCGTTTCGAAACCCGAAAAGAACATCTTTACCCTGTTCAAGAGTATCTGCCTTTTTGATAAGCGACTGCATTGTCTTATTCTTTTCAGACCATTCTTTGTTCATAGTTACCTCGTATATACCATCATCAACCATCTCACAGCTCTTTCTCAAGATAGCCGCATGTAAACGGGAAGAAATCGAATTTCTTTGTTCCCACATGCGTAAAGCCGTGATCTTCATACCATTTGCGGAGAACAGTATTCTCTTCAACAATACTGAGGTTCATCTTCGAAACCCCAAGTTCCCTGGCACGTGCCATCGAATCGTCCAGCAACGCCTCGCCAATGCCGCTGTGCCTGTATTCCGGCAATACGCAGAGACTGCCTAATTCGCATTCCTTTTCAGAAGATAGTGCAAGATTATAGTAACCGACCATCCTGCCGTTCTCGAAAAAGCCGTACATCGGGCGGTGCTGTTCATCCATCCAGAGTTTGACTTTAGCTTCATCCGTGGCATAAGCCGTGAATTTCGGCGCATTTTCCGGTGTGATGTTAAACTCTTTTCCAACCGTCAAAAAGCTCGTGCGTATAACTTCCACGCATTCCGGGATATCCTCTTTTGTTAACTGTCTGATCATATATCTACTTCCCCCTATCAAATATCCGGTACGAAAACAAATCCGTCATCCGTAAACTCCACGGTTCCCATTGTATAAGTGTCGGGATAAACATATTCCTCGACGGTAAGGATACCGTTTTCAAAGGACTCTATATTATAGCTGTCCATTCCGTTCCCCACGGTATAGAATTCCTGATCAGCTACATCATAGAGAACTATAACGACCCGCACGATACCGCTTCCGCATTGAAAGCTCGTAACCACGTCATCGTGACCGTCACCCGTAAAGTCATAGATTATATTCTGTTCAGGATGCTCTGTCGAATCCATACGAAGACAAAAAGGAAACTGGTAACAGTACTCATCCAGATCATTGATAGCCTGTTCCATTTCAGGATCGATCTCTCCAGAAGACTCAGCCGGTTCTGTAGTATCCTGCTCCGTATCAAGTGTGGTCTCACCAGAAGACTCAACAGGATCCGTTGCAGACTGCTGAGTATCAAGATCAGCCGCTTCGATAACCTCTTTTTTATTTGCACCAAACATCGAGCAGGATGCAAGCGAAAAGAACATTACACTTGCAAGAGCTACTGCAGCAGCCTTCTTGATTTCTATACCCTTCATTACTGACTCTCCCTTATATACGACTATTTGGATTATAACATAAGCAAAAGACCTGCCCCATCAGTCCGGGGCAGGTCTTATCACCTGTTTGTTATCTAAAGGTTCTTATCAAATATACATCATCACCCGTCAATGCCTTCAATGAAGCTTCTCATGTCAGAGGCGATCCTTAAAAGACATATATGCTGCAAAAAGATTCCATGTTTTTAAAGTTTACCCTGCACGCCAGGCTCTCGCTTTTGCCAGTATCTCACCGATGATCTCTTCCTTGCCTTTAACATAGGAGTCCCTGTCATCAGGATATCTGGCACACAGATCTTTCTTAAGACACTCATAAGCTCTTGCATCCTCAGGATGAGAATTAAGATAATCCCTGAGATCAATATAATCATGCCAGGCCTGTGAGCCAGCTAAGACCACATGGATAAAATGAGTAACTATATCATTTTCAAGATCGCCGGAGCGGTAAAGGTGCTGCCCCGGGACATCCTGTCTTTTGTAGACGATCCCGTTTTCTGCCAATTCTTCGTTGTGCTTCATAATGTCCTGATAATCTCTTACAGCCACAACAATATCTATGATCGGCTTCGCACAGATCCATCGGATCGATGTGCTTCCGATATGCTGGACATCAACTATATCATCACCAAGGACACCTTTGATCTTCTTACAGGCAGCCGCACCTTCAATATCCCAGGCTTCCTGATGATCTTCAAGTTTAACTTTATCATTCTTTAATCCTATGGACATTTCTTTTACCTCATAGCATCTGAATTCTGTACTAACCTGATCATTAACAGTTTATATTCCTTCATCAATGGCCGGCAATACCATTCGCTCAATAAGATCCACCCTGTCAAAGATCCTCGGCTTAAATGTGCCTGTCATTCCCACAGATACATTTTCCTCTTTGTTTACATAGATGATATTTCCACTGTCACCGATGGCCGCATATACATCTTTGTCATCGTATGGCTTGTACCATAAGTAGCCATAGTTCATGAAGCCAAAACGCTCACCAAGCTTAATGTGTGGGGCCAGCATATCTTTTAAGTATTCTTCGGAGATGATCCTCTTACCACCATGAAGTCCACCATCCAGAACAAGTTCACCGATAACAGCCATATCTTTTGCCGACATGCATAATCCCCAGCCTGCGGTAACGCAGCCTTGAGGGTCAGTGTACCATTCATATTTCCTTGGATCTTTGTTCATAAAATAATCAAACTGATCCTCCTTAGAACTGTCTCCGTGAGGTATACGCCTGGGAAGTTCCAGTGGTTCAAACAGATTCTTGTTAGCGAAATCAATGCATTTTTCGCCTGTTGCTCTCTCGATAATCCCTGCAAGGATCTGGATGCCAAGTGTTGCGTACCTGAATTCTCCTGTAATACCTTTCCGGCCGCCAAGATGATCAAGGATCGCAAGAGTAAAGTCTGGAGAAGTACATACTTTCTTCCATGGCTCTGACTTGCCTTTATACGGGGCTGTCATCGTGAGCAAGTGCCTGATCGTAACGTCATAGATG
>CACXGG010000287.1 GCA_902767145.1 Oscillospiraceae bacterium
CAGGAAGCGCCTCAGTAAGATAAGATGCCAGCTTAAGATCTATCTCCACAGCCGTAAGGTCAGCTCCCATACCTGAGAGTTTTTCCGTAAGTGCTCCGATACCGGGGCCGATCTCCAGGACCTTATCTCCTTTTTCTATCTCTGAAGCCTCTATTATCCTGTCGATGACTTTATCATCACACAAGAAATTCTGCCCGAACTTGTTGGCGGGCAGAATCTCGTTGGTGCTCAATATTGAAATGACCTCTTCCCTGTTCATCAGAGGAAATATGCGATACCAGACTCGAAGATCTTCTGGTCCTTGTTACCGGGGATATTCTTGGTGAGGTCGGGCTCATATCTTTCGCTGTGGCCCATCTTACCGAAGATCCTTCCGTCAGGAGACAGGATACCCTCGATGGCACAGGTGGAACCGTTGGGGTTAAAGTCTGTGCCTGTGGCGAGCATGCCCATGTCATCAACATAACATGTAGCTACCTGACCATTCTTGATGAGCTTCTGGATAAGATCATTATTTGCTACGAAACGTCCCTCACCATGGGAGATGGGGATGTTATAGATCTCGCCGGGCTTGACCTGTGTAAGCCAGGGGCTGTTGTTGCTCATGATCTTCGTAGCAACATAGGAATTCTGGTGACGTCCGATATTGTTAAATGTAAGTGTAGGATCATCGGAGGTAAGCTCCTTGATATCGCCGTAAGGAACGAGTCCCAGCTTGATAAGGGACTGGAATCCGTTACAGATACCGAGCATAAGACCATCCCTGTTGAACAGGAGATCCCTTACAGCCTCAGTAACATACTGGTTTCTGAAGGCAGCTGCAAAGAACTTACCTGAACCCTCGGGCTCATCACCTGCGGAGAATCCGCCGGGGAGCATGATTATATTGCTGTCATTTATCTTCTTTGCAAGAGTAGTAAGGGACTCGGTGATATCATTCTGGTTCCTGTTCCTGATAACGAAGACATCAGCCTCACCGCCTGCCCTCTCGAAAGCCCTTGCTGTATCGATCTCACAGTTTGTACCGGGCATAACGGGGATGATGACCCTGGGCTTAGCACCCTTAAGGACACCGGGAGCTGCCTTGAAGGTCTTATCTGTCTCAAATACCTCTACCTGATAAGGCATGGCGGCACTCTGGGCGAAGGTGGGGAAAATGGGCTCCAGCTTTCCTTCGAAGGAAAGAGCCATGGGACCGCAGTCCGCTGTATTATCGCCATGTGAGAAGTGACCATAGTTATTTGTATGTCCAAGGTAGCGTCCGCCAACCATCTCGATCTTATCGATGGCATTGCTGTCGTTACTTACGGATACGATGATGGTACCAAGGGATCTCTCAAAGAGTTCCTTTTCGGGGAAGTTCTCATCGAAGTTGAATCCCAGGCTGTTACCGAAGCACATCTGTGCAACTCTTGCAGCGATACCTGCGCTCCTTACTACAGCAGCATTGTGGAGAAGTCCTCTGGAGTGAAGCTCCTTGACTGCCTTTACTACCCTTAGGAAGTGTTCCTTCTTGTAGTATCCCTTGCCGTTTCTTGCCACCTTTATGACATATGCCTTCTGGCTGGGACCCTTGAATGTAGCTGTTACCAGCTTATCTGTGGTGGTCATGCCGACTGCGAAGGAAACGAGCGTGGGAGGTACATGGATATCGTTGAAGGATCCGCTCATGGAATCCTTACCACCGATGGAGGCAGTACCGAAATCAAGCTGTGCCTGATATGCACCGAGAAGTGCCTGTAAAGGCTTGCCCCATGCGGTCTCTGAACTCATCCTCTCAAAGTATTCCTGGAATGTAAGTCTTGCAGTAAGGGGATCGACACCCATGCAGAGGATCTTAAGAAGGCTCTCCACTACTGCGTGGTAGGAACCTGCATAAGGATTCCACTCTGTGAAGTAAGGATCGAAACCGTATGTCATTACGGAGCAGTCCTTTGTGGATCCCTTATCGAGAGGGATCTTGCATGCCATACCTTCCTCAGGAGATGTCTGATACTTACCACCGTAAGGCATAATGGCTGAACCTGCACCGATGGTGGAGTCGAATCTCTGTGAAAGACCCTTTCTGGAGCAGCCCTCAAGGGAATTAAGAGCGCCTGCCAGTGACTTCTTGAAGTCGTGGGGTGTATATGTGGGAAGAACGGAATCGATATATCCGTTTTCCATATCGGAAGGTGTTACTTCAGCCTTTGCAAACTGCTTTGCACCATTTGTATCGATAAAGGATCTGGGAAGGTCAACGATGGTATTTCCGTTCCAGACCATCTTCATGACAGGCTCTTCCGTTACTTCTGCAACGACAGTAGCCTCCAGGTTCTCCCTGGCTGCAGCCTCCATGAACTTATCAAGGGAATCGGGATGGATGACCACAGCCATCCTCTCCTGGGACTCGGAGATGGCGATCTCAGTACCGTCAAGACCCTCATACATCTTGGGAACAAGGTCGAGATTGATCTTAAGGCCGTCAGCCAGCTCACCGATGGCAACGGATACACCGCCGGCACCAAAGTCATTACATCTGATGATGAGCTTTGTAACTTCAGGATCTCTGAAGAGCCTCTGGAGCTTTCTCTCTGTGGGAGGATTACCCTTCTGGACCTCAGCACCGCAGGTAAGGACTGACTTCTCATCATGAGCCTTGGAGGAACCTGTAGCACCACCGATACCGTCACGTCCTGTCCTTCCGCCGAGAAGTACAACGATATCACCGGCAGCAGGTCTTTCCCTTACGATATTCTCAGCAGGTGCAGCACCTACAACGGCACCGATCTCCATTCTCTTGGCAACATAACCGGGATGATAGATCTCATCAACAAGTCCTGTAGCAAGACCGATCTGGTTACCGTATGAGCTGTAACCTGCGGCTGCTGTTCTTACGAGTTTCTTCTGCGAAAGCTTTCCCTTA
>CACXGG010000288.1 GCA_902767145.1 Oscillospiraceae bacterium
AGGCGGTAAGAGGTGTCTCCAGTGACTCCATCATCTCCAGGCTCCTGGACCGCGGATGGATCTGCGAGGACGGCCACCTGGATGCTCCCGGAAGACCTGCGCTCTTTTCCACCACTGAGCAGTTCCTTCTGGAGTTCGGCATCAGTTCCGTAGACGAGCTGCCTTCCATGGAGCTCATGAGCTACAAGACCATCAGGGACCTTGAGGATTCCCTGGAGAAAGCTGCCGGAAATGACGACAGGCAGATGTCCATTGATAATATGATCGAAGATCAGAAGAAAGAAGGTGAGGAAGAGTGAACAGCACGATCGAACTGATCGAGTCCCGTCTTCCCGAAATGAGTAAAGGCCACAAGGCCATCGCAGGTTATATCCTGGAAAACTACGACAAGGCTGCCTATATGACGGCTTCAAAGCTGGGAGAGGAGACAGGAGTCTCCGAGTCCACAGTCGTTAGGTTTACCATGGAACTGGGCTTTGACGGATATCCCTATTTCCAGTCAGCCCTCAAAGAAGAGCTCAAGTCCAAGCTCACATCAGTCCAGCGCCTCAACTATACAGAGAGGTTTGAGGACGATGCCGCCGCAGTAAGGGATATCATGCGCGGCGATATGGAGAACCTTAAGGATACCATCGCAAATCTTGACGACGTAGCCATGAGCGAAGCGGCAAAGGCGATCTTAAAGGCCAGAAAGATCTATATCATGGGCCTCAGGTCCAGCTCCCCCTTATCGTCCTTCATGCACTTCTATATGACGCTCCTTTTCGATGATGTCATTCATATACACAGTAATTCCACCAACGAGGTCTTTGAGCAGATCATGCCCATCACATCAGACGATGTCATGATCGGTATCTCTTTCCCCAGGTATTCCCAGAGGACCATCAATTCCATGGAGTATGCCAAGAAGAAGGGGGCAAAGACCATCGTTATCACAGATAAGGACAATACTGCCATGACGGAATATGCGGATGTTAAGCTTTTCGCCAAGTCCTCCATGGCCTCTTTTGTCGATTCCCTTGCCGCACCCCTGTCGCTTATCAACGCACTTCTCGTAATGCTCGGTATGCACAGGCGCGAACATATCGTCAGTTCCTTTGAAGCTCTTGAGACGCTCTGGTCACAGTACCGCGTCTATGAGGTAGGAAGAGACAGAAATACCGAAATGGAGGACGAACAGCCATGAGTGAGATCTATCAGATCGCTATCGACGGACCTTCGGGTTCAGGAAAGAGTACCCTTGCCAAGGGTGTTTCAAAGGTATTGGGGATCATGTACCTCGATACGGGAGCTATGTACAGGACATGCGGCCTGTCTGCTCTTAAGAGAGGAATATCCCCCAAGGATGAGGATGCAGTAAAGAAGATGCTGGAGGATATGAGCCTTGAGATCGAGTTCATCGACGGCGAGCAGCACATGATCCTGGACGGCGAGGACGTAACAGGCCAGATCAGGACTCCCGAGGTCTCCATCGCAGCTTCAGACATCAGCGCACTTCCTGTTATCAGAAAGGCAATGGTGGAGAAGCAGAGAGCTATCGCTTCCAAGCAGACCTTCGTACTGGACGGAAGGGATATCGGATCCAACGTCCTTCCCAATGCAAAGTATAAGTTCTTCCTTACGGCTTCCGCCGAGAAGAGGGCAGAGAGAAGGCTTGCAGAGCTCAATGCAAAGGGCGACTTCTCCCAGAACTACGAGGAAGTACTGAGAGACATAGAGTACAGGGACAAGCAGGACTCCGAGAGAGATTCCGCACAACTTGTAAAGGTTGCTGATGCCATCGAGATCGACACATCCGTCATCGGCATCGAGGAGACAAGAGATCTTCTCCTCTCTTATATAAAGTAATGAAAGTAATAAAGGCACAGTCATCCGGTTTCTGTTTCGGAGTCAAGAACGCCGTGGGTTCGGCATACGATATGCTGGACCGGAAAGCGGACGGCGAGCGCCTTGTCATGCTCGGGGAACTCACCCATAATGAAAAGGTCGTTAAGGAACTGCTGGATAAGGGCTTTGAGCTCTTCAACACGGCAGAGGAGGTCCCGGAGGGAAGTACGGTAATAATCAGGGCCCATGGGGTCACCCCTGCACAGAAGGCTGTCCTGGAGGCGAAAAACTGTAAGGTCGTGGACTGTACCTGTCCTTTCGTGGAAAAGATCCATAAGATCGTGCGTAAGGAAACAGCGGAAGGGAAGAAGGTCATCATCACCGGAGCCAAGGGCCATCCTGAGGTGGAAGGCATATGCGGCGAAGCCCCGGAAAGCGTGCAGGTAGTGTCTTCCTTAGCGGAATTTGAGAATACCAAAACCGACCCTGAGAGCACCGTACTTATATCACAAACTACATTTTCATCAGAAATATTTTCTCAAATTTGTGCAAATGCCGAAAATAAAATTGCAAAAAATTTGATTTTTGATACAATATGTAGTACGACTGGAATTAGGCAAAGAGAAGCTGCGGAGATTTCGGACGGGGTCGATGTGATGCTGGTCATCGGATCCTCCCACAGTTCCAACACCAGGAAGCTCTTTGATATATGTTCCGGCCGCTGTGTGAGAACGCATCTGATCAGCGGTGCTGACGAAGCCGGCGAACTGATAGCCAAAGGTCTTATCAGGGAAGACGACACAGTAGGTATCACTGCAGGGGCATCTACACCGGAAGCTATTATTTTGGAGGTTGTTCGGAGAATGGACGAGAACAAGGAAATCATGACAAATCAGGGGGAGAACGATATCAATTTCGAAGAATATATCGAAGGTATTCCCCAGCTTCGAAGAAATGCTATTGTGAAGGGAGCCATAACTTCGGCAGACGCTGATTTTGTCTATGTAGATGTTCGCGACAAATCCGAAGGAAAGATCCCCAGAAGAGAGTTTGATAACGATCCCGAGTTCAACATCGACGATGCAGTTGCCAACAAGAGTGAGGTAACAGTAGTAGTCAAGAGCATCAGGAACACGGATCAGGGTAAGGAGATCATCCTTTCCAAGTCACAGCTCGACTTCGAGAAGAACAAGAAGCTCATTCAGGAAGCATACGAGAACAAGACACCTGTTACAGTAACAGTTACAGGTACTGTTAAGGATGGCGTTATCGCTAACTACGGCGGAGTAGACATCTATATCCACAGGACACAGCTCAAGATGGGCGAGGTCAAGAACCTTGACGAGTACAAGGGCCAGCAGCTCGAAGTACTTATCACAAAGTTCGATACAGAGAAGCACCGTCTCAGAGTATCAGGATCCCACAGACAGATCCTTGCCAACGAGCGTAAGGCTAAGTCAGATGAGCTCTGGAACAATATCGAGGTAGGCAAGCACTACAAGGGTATCGTAAGATCTCTTCCCGATTTCGGCGCATTCGTTGACATCGGCGGCGTAGACGGACTTGTCCACATCACAGAACTCTCATGGAAGAGGATCAAGAAGCCTTCAGACGTTCTTTCCATCGGCGATGAGATCGACGTTTATGTTAAGAGCTTCGATAAGGAAACAAAGAAGATCTCCCTCGGTTATAAGAAGGAAGAGGACGATCCTTATTACAACATCGAGGAGAGGATCCCCGTTGGTTCAGTCGTTAAGGGTACAGTCGTAAGACTTACAAACTTCGGCGCATTCGTTCAGCTTGAGCCCGATCTTGACGCTCTCTGCCACGTATCCCAGATCTCTTCCGTAAGACTTGAGCTTCCCTCTGACGTTCTTTCCGTTGGTCAGGAAGTTATGGCTAAGGTCATCGACATCAAGCCTGCTGAGAGAAGGATCTCCATCAGCATCAAGGAAGTCGAGCCCATCGATCCCGAAGAGAACTTCGATATCGCTGAGGAAGAGGCTCCCGCAGAGGAGGCACCTGCTGTAGAAGAGGCAGCACCTGTTGAGGAAGCTCCTGCCGAAGAGCCCAAGGCTGACGAAGAGTAAGATCTTTTAGATAACAGAATAACTCAAGGGCCCGTCCTCCCGGACGGGCTTTTATGTTACCGGGAAGTTGCGAAAGCTTTTCAATCTCATTACAACAGGGCCTTTAGCCTGTTTTTTCCCACACAAAGCTTGAAAGACCCTTTATAATAGAGATAATCCGAAATATGGGAGGAAATGCGATTGTCTGGAAAACTGATAAAGACATTTACAATGCTTACCGGAGCTGCAGTTACTGTTTCGGTCTTTAACTTTGCAAATGTCGGAGCTTCTGATGATATATCCCTTCAGAGCCCCGAGAAGACTATTACGGCTGCAGAGCTTCATTCTTCTGAAGGTATCCCTTCAGTAGTTGTTCCTGTGTCCGTTTCTTACCAGGACAACAAGGCTGTCAAGAATGAAAAGATCATTGAAGACAACACATTCGTTATCACTTCAGACCCTGATGATATTCAGGGCGAACTTCTTGATGAATCATCCTTTACTTACGACGGAAATCATTTCTGGATATCAGCAACTTCTGCTAATCTGAGATCTGAATCCAACGTCAGTTCTGATATCGTTTCATGTGTTGATTATGGTACTGATGTTATCAGGATCTCCTATGGTACTCTCTGGTCCAAGGTAAGACTTGATGACGGAACAGAAGGATTTATCCTTTCTTCTCTTCTTACAGATCAGGAGATCGTTATAGAAGAGGAAGAGGAGGAGACAGTTGAGACTGTTCCCGAGCAGACTGCTGATACTACACAGCCCACAGAGACAGAGGCAGCATCCACTGTTTCCGAGACTGCTTACGAAGACACAGTCTATGCATCCTGTGACCTCAATGTAAGGACAGGCCCCGGCATTACCTACTCACTCGTTAAGGTCCTTGCCATGGGTGATGAGATCGATGTTGTTGCCATAACTGATAACGGATGGTATAAGACGGCAGCTGGAAACTATGTAAAGGCTGAGCTTTGCTGTGACGAAGCTCCTTCTGTACCTTCCACCAGCAATAATACTGATACGGACGCTGATGATGACGACGATGAGGATACATCCACATCAACAGAGTCATCGGATACCTCTTCTTCTGAGTCCTCCTCAGCCAGCTCTGCAAGTGACCTGGCTTCCTACTGCGACCAGTTCATTGGTACACCTTATGTCTATGGAGGAGCAAGCCCTGCAGGTTTCGACTGCTCAGGATTCGTATCCTATGTAATGGCAAACTACTACGGAGTAACACTTCCCCACGATGCAGCAGGCATCGCAGAGATGGGTACGGCGGTATCGCTTGATTCACTTCAGGTCGGTGATGTCCTGTGTCACGACTATAACGATGACGGCTACATAGACCATGTAAGTCTTTATGTTGGCGGAGGATATATCGACCACGCCTCTGATTCCAGACAGGGAGTCATATCCACCACCTGGTACAGTAACGTCGCAACGGTAAGAAGATTTGTCTGAGATCTAAAAGTAACCTGCAAAAAGAGCTGTCATCCGACAGCTCTTTTTTTCGTGACAAATGGGGACGGTTCTGTTTTGTCACTTACCGAGAAGGAGCAGCGCTTCCATCATTACATCTATGCTCTCTTCAAAGTCTGACACCGCCATGTGCTCGTTTGCCTGATGGCACTGATCCTCCTGCCATGGGGCCTGCAGACCAAATGCCACCGTATTTCTCATATGTCGGGCATATGTTCCGCCTCCAATGGCTACAGGAGACGAATAAAGGCTTCTGTGAGCTTCCTCATAACCGGTGTACTTATCCATATGGGAATTCCATACTGACATGAGAAGA
>CACXGG010000289.1 GCA_902767145.1 Oscillospiraceae bacterium
CGTTGTGGTATAATTTTCTACATGGGCAGTAATTCGATCATCACACAGATAATTGATTTTATCGTCGAGCTTATCCAGAGTATGGACAGTGGATATCTGTTCTTTGGAAGCGCGCTGGATATAGTGCGCTATACTATCGATATCATTCTTGTTGCCGTGCTTTTCTACTGGATAATGATCTTTATCAAGCAGACCAGAGCCTGGCAGCTCATCAAAGGTATCGTTCTTATCCTGCTTGTGGTCCTTATCTGCGGACTTTTCGGACTGGAGATGGTGGGCTTCATATTTAATAAGCTCCTCTACGTACTGGCCATCCTGTTCATAGTGCTCTTCCAGCCTGAGCTCCGAAGGGTACTTGAGACCGTGGGACTCCGCTCCTTCAACTCTTTCAAGGGATTTTTCTTCTCCACTGAAGTAGAGAACCCTTCTGATGTCTCTCTTTTCATAAAGGAGATCTGCAATGCCTGTGCAGAGATGTCCGCCACAAATACCGGAGCACTTATCCTTGTGGAGAGAAATACAAAGCTGGACGAGCTCCTTACCCAGGAAAACGTTGTCCAGTTTGATTCCACCGTATCAAGTTCAGTGCTCCAGTCTATATTCTATAAAGGTTCTCCCATGCACGACGGAGGACTCCTTATCAGGAACGGCAGGATCATCGCTGCCAGATGCCACGTGCCTCTTTCAGTTACCATGCATGAGCTTTCACGTACAGGAACAAGGCACAGGGCTGCCGTAGGTGCCAGTGAGATGGGTGATACTGTTGTCATCGTCGTCTCAGAGGAGAGGGGACAGACCTCCCTTGCAGTTAACGGCAGGCTCTATGAGATGAAGGATAAGACAGAGCTCGAGGCAAATCTTTCCTATCTTCTTGGTGTTACAGAAGGCGAGAATACAAAGAAGGGTTTCTTCAATAAGATCTTCAGATCCTCTTCCGAGAAGAAGGTCAGGCCTGTTTCCGCTTCTGCCATAAGCCATCCCGTAACTGAGACTGAAGGCGAGAAGAGCTCTAAGATCGAGATCAAGACAAAGGCTGCAGAGAAGAGGACCAAGGTCAAGAGCGGCCGTGAGATCTTCCAGAGGATCGCCATGATGATCGTTGCACTCTTTATGTCTACAGTCCTCTGGATGTATATCCAGGTCAACAATAACCCCGTAGTGAGCAAGGTCATTACAGTACCTATCTCATATAATACGACCATGGCTCCCGAGAATATGGAGGTATCCTACCCCATCGAGACTGTTGAGGTTACCATCGTCGGACGAAAGAATACCGTTGATTCACTTTCGGCTTCCGATGTTTCCGCCACCATCGACTATTCCGCTGTCACGGATCCCGGTGTCGTGGAGCTTCCCATCGTGGTGGGATCTGCCGATAAAAAGACTTATTTCAGAGTCGAGCAGCAGGTTCCCGAGACTATTTCCGTTACGGTCTACGCCCAGAGCGAACCCCCCGAAAATTGACTTAATATCCCATAAAGTTTAAAATCAATGGGTGTTTTCAGACACTCTGTTTTTTATGTTCAGAGTCTTTGAAGGCATCTTATGGGGAATGGTCTTTCTTTTCGCGGAGGAAGGCCGGTATGGAGGTCATCATGTATACGATCAAGGATCTTTACGATCTTGAGCATACCCTTGCGGGGGAATATCTTTCAGGGTTTACATATCCCTGGGAGGCTTTGAAGGGAATAAAGGATCTCATCCTTTCATTAGGTCCTACTCTTGGAGAAGACTACGAGGAAGTGTCGGAGAATGTATGGGTCCACAAGACTGCAAAGGTCTTCAGTTCCGCATATCTTGGTGCTCCCTGTATCATCGGTCCCGAGACAGAGGTCAGACACTGTGCCTTTATCAGGGGATCTGCCCTGGTGGGTGCCAACTGTGTAGTCGGCAACTCCTGTGAGCTCAAGAATGTTATCCTTTTCGATAATGTACAGACTCCCCATTACAATTATGTAGGCGACAGCATCCTGGGATACCGTTCCCATATGGGTGCAGGTTCCATCACCTCCAATGTAAGATCAGACAAGAAGCTCGTTGTCGTTCATGACGGAGCTTCTGATATCGAGACGGGAATAAAGAAGTTCGGTGCGATGCTGGGCGATAATGTCGAGGTCGGCTGTAACAGCGTATTAAACCCCGGAACGGTAGTCGGCAGGTGCAGTAATATCTATCCCACTTCCTGTGTAAGAGGCGTAGTCCCCGGGAACAGCATCTACAAGAACAGCGGTGAGATAGTAACTAAACACGATTGACCGGACAGGAAGGAAAGAGAATGGGTAAATATTTCGGAACAGACGGCTTCCGCGGCGAGGCCAATAAGAATCTTGATTTTGAGCATGCCATAAAGATCGGCCGTTTCCTCGGCTGGTACTACGGCGCAAGACTTGATAAGAAGGCAAAGGTAGTCATCGGAAAGGATACGAGAAGATCCAGCTATATGTTCGAGTATGCGCTCTGTACCGGCCTTATGGCTTCAGGCGCCGATGCATATATCATGCACGTTACCACCACGCCTTCAGTTTCCTATATCGCAAGGGTTGACGATTTTGACTGCGGTATCATGATCTCCGCTTCACATAATCCCTATTACGACAACGGCATCAAGCTCCTCAACAGCAACGGTGAGAAGATGGACGAAGAGACCATCTCCATGGTCGAAGACTTTATCGACGGAAAGATCGAAGTACCTCTTGCTGAAAGGGATATGATCGGAAGGACTGTAGACTATGTGGCAGGAAGGAACCGCTATATCGGTTATCTCATCTCCATGAGTAAGTACAGCTTCAAGGATAAGAAGGTTGGCATCGACTGCGCCAATGGTGCATCCTGGTCCATTGCCAAGGCAGTCTTTGATGCACTTGGTGCCAAGACTTATGTCATCAATAACGAGCCCGACGGATGCAACATCAACACCGACTGCGGAAGCACCCATATCGAGCATCTTCAGAAGTTCGTAGTTGATAAGGGACTTGATGTGGGCTTTGCCTATGACGGCGATGCCGACAGATGCCTGGGTGTGGACGAGAAGGGAAATATCATCACTGGTGACCACATCATCTATATATACGGAAAGTATATGAAGGAGAGAGGAAAGCTCATCAACAATAAGGTTGTCACAACGGTCATGTCCAACTTCGGCCTTTACAAGGCTCTGGACAAGATCGGCATCGAATACGATAAGACCAAGGTTGGAGATAAGTATGTTTATGAGAATATGGTCCAGACTGGCAACCGTTTAGGCGGTGAGCAGTCAGGTCATATCATCTTCAGTAAATATGCCACCACAGGTGACGGTATCCTTACATCCTTAAAGCTCATGGAGGTAATGCTTGCGAAGGAGAAGCCTATGAGCGAACTGGCAGCTCCTGTCGTGTTCTATCCCCAGGTCCTCAAGAATGTCAGGGTAAAGAGTAAGCCTGATGCCCAGAACGATCCCGATGTCAAAGCAGCAGTAGCTGAAGTTGAGAAGGCTCTGGGAGACAGCGGAAGGATCCTGGTCAGGGAGAGCGGCACCGAGCCTCTCATAAGAGTAATGGTGGAAGCCGGAACTAAAGAGATCTGTGAGAAGTATGTGGATCAGGTCATAGATGTTATAAAGGCCAAAGGCCACCTGGAAGAATGATGATCAGCGCCCCGGATATCCTGGGCGTTTTTAATCCGCATTTTTTCCGCACAAAAGAGGATTATTTGCGGAAGATCATGAGGATCCGCACATTCTTCCGCAAAAAAAGAGTTTTTATGAGTTTTTTATGCGGAAAGCTAAAGATCCTCCCGGAGGGCGGCTTATTAAGGATCAATCTGGGGAGGATCCTCCTGATCAGGGGAAGATCTCTCCGCCGACAACATTATAGTAGTAGATCGCGGCCAGATATAAAAGGAGCGGGACTGCTGCCCAGGAAATGGAAGAGACGAACCAGAGGGTATAGAAGTCTTTAGGGGGTCTTTTTTCCTTTTTTGCTCTTTTCCTGTCGATGATGAAGAGGATGATACCTGCCAGAACGACAATGAGATAGATCCCCAAGAATACTCCTTCCACGATCTCCACAACTGATCCGACAGTTGCAAAGGCAACAGCAGTACAGACCATCATGGAGGCGAAGCCGGCAAGTGCGATACAGGAAACTATTACTGTAATGATGATCTTACGCACGGTATTCATAGACTAATACGGGGTATTTAACGAAGACCCCCATCATATCCTCGGTAAAGTATCTGATGCCTGTCAGCTTAAGTTTAAGGCTCTGGGGTCCCAGGCTGTCTGAGGAGACCGAATCATTATCATCCAGGATGGAAGCCAGATCAGTATCAGAATCTATATAGATC
>CACXGG010000290.1 GCA_902767145.1 Oscillospiraceae bacterium
TGCGCCTGAAGGTCCCATAAGGATGGTGAAGTCACCTTCCCTTATCTCAAGGTCGATATTTCTCAGTACGTGCTGCTGCACTCCTCCGTTGGAAAATGTCTTACATAATTTCTTTGTCTCGATAATGTTCTTCATGGGTTTGGCCCTCCTTTTGTGGCCTTATGATACAGGACCTACTCTTAAGGGCCTTTAAGGATCTCTTAAATAAATCTTAAATCGTCCGGAGATATAATATAGCCTTAAATCCGGGATCTGAATTTTTAAGTTCCAGCCTGCCGTCCATATTGGTGAGGAAGTAGTCCGTAAGGTACAGGCCAAGTCCGGCTCCGTCCCGGGAAACTGCATCCTTTCCTCTCTTGTATTTCTCCTTGAGGAGGGGAAGTTCGTTTTCCGATACTCCCGGTCCCTTATCCGATATCTCTATCACCAGGTATTCGTCTTTTATGTATGCATCTATGGTGATATCAGTATCGGCATATTTGTAGGAGTTCATGAATATATTGTCGAAGGACTGCTGGAGCCTGAGCTTATCTGCAAAGATGCTGCAGGACGGGATACTGAAGTCTCCGGTCTTCCTGAGGTAGTCGGAATTCCTGATCATGTCGGTGACAAGCCCCGACTTGACCTCAACGGGGCTCACTGTGATCTCCGTCACATCCTGTACGCTTGAGTTAAAGAGGTTGTCCACCAGGACAGTTATCTGGTCGCTCTTTATGTTGATCATGTTGAAGTATTCCTTCAGCTTCTCCTCTTTTGCCAGTTCATATCCGATCTCGGAGGATGACTTGATGGAAGCCACCGGGGTCTTGATGTCGTGGGAGAGCTTGGCCACCATCTCCTTCTTGTCGTCGTTGGCCTTCTTCTCTGCCGCCCTGGCTTTCTTCAGTTCCGTCCTCATGATGTCAAAGCTCTCGGTGAAGCTTCCGAAGATATGCTTTCTGTCAACTTCCAGGGGGATGTCCAGATTTCCTCCGGCGACCCTGGCGGAGAAGTCCTTGAGCGTTTCGAAGGGAACGATGATATTCCTGTTAAGGTATGTGTAGTATCCGATGATCAGGGCCATCTGAAGTCCAGAAGCGCAGACTATGGTCAGGATGATCCAGTTCTTGTATACCCTTACGCTGTCTGAAGTGCTGTTGTGGATAAGGACCTTTATGCCCTGGTGCTGTTCCAGGTCCAGGATGGTGTCGCCGTTCTTTATGGCATCGTTCAGGGATCCCGAGATATCCTCCGAAGTCCTGTAGATTACTTTTCCCTCTTCGTCCAGGATAACGAAATCAAGATCCTTACTGTATGCGGATTCATTGCCATAGTTGGCGTCGATGCTCTTGATGCACTCATTCACCTTGACCGTATCCTGGGCCACGGTATCTATCCTGCTAAAGAAGAAAGTACAAAGTGATATCTCCGCCAGAAAGGTCAGGACCACCAGGATCAGGAACGGGTAGCGTCTCATTACTTCCCACCTGAGATGAACTTATAGCCTTCTTTCCAGACCGTAACTATATATGCGGGATTCTGGGGATCCTTTTCGATGGCTTCCCTGAGCTTCCTTATATGTACATTAAGAGTTCCGTCGGAAGTGAACTTATCCTTCCAGACGTTGTCGAAGAGTTCGTTCTTGGTGATGAGGCGGTCCTTGTTGTCCACCAGATATGAAAGGAGGTTGAACTCCAGGTTGGTAAGCTTCTTCTCCTGACCGTCGACATAGAGCTGCCTGTTGATGCGGTCGATCTTAAGGCTTCCGCAGGTGAAGATATCCTCTTTTTTCTCAACTGTATTACTGAACCTTCTCAGGACTACCTTTACCTTGGCAAGGAGTACGCCCAGGGAATAGGGCTTCTCTATATAGTCGTCGCCTCCGATGTTCAGGGCCACGATCTTATCATCATCAGTATTTCTGGCAGATATAAAGAGGATAGGGATACTCTCCGTCTCCCTTATGTGCTTGCAGAGTTCAAAACCGCTGCCATCGGAGAGATTGATGTCCAGGAGGATGAGGGATACTTCGTTGGAAGACAGGAATCCAAGGGCCTCCTCTTTACTGTAGACGGCCTTTGTCTTTACTTCGAACATATTGAAGTACTCACAGGTATTATCCGCGAGCTGCTTCTCATCATCTATTATCAGACAGTCAAACTTTTCACTCATATGATCAGTATACCACTATTTGAACTTTTACATATCCGGCAGATACCAGGAGAACCTGCCGTATGAATCTATCTTTGTACAGTGCTCTGTTATATAGGAATATATCCCCTCAGGATTCTGGTAGTTCTCAGTATCGTAGTCGTCCGGGATCAGGATCACCGTATAAGGGTCGCTGCAGGCGGAGACTGCGTAGTCCAGAGGATCAGTGGTGCCCAGGTTCCCTCTGAGGAACACATCGTAGGGCGGGTTGATATCCCCGGTGATGATAGAGTCCATAACAGCTCCCGAGGAGAAGAAAGCCACTTTATATCCGGCATTTTCGTATTCTTCGTTTATCTCGGAGATATATACATACGTCTCATATATGCCGTTGTCCGTGGGGATCAGTACCAGCTCAGGGCTTCCTTTGCACATGACGGATCCCAGGTTTCCAAGAACGTCGGTAAAGAGACTGAATATGGCTATTGCTGTGATGCCGAAGATGCATATCTTCTTTTTCATCTCTTCCCTGCCCGTCTCCTTAAGGATCTTAAGGATGGGGATCCAGGAGAACATGGCAGCATAGGAAAGGTGCATCATGTCCACGATGGGGATGGCGATGGTGGCAGCAACTGCTGTGAGCACCAGGTGATAAAGGACCTTCTCTTCCTTCTTTTTCCTGTAGATGATGATATCAGAGATGATGCCTCCTGCGATGATGAGAAGGACTGGTATGGAGTCCGGGATAAATGCCGTATTGGACTGTCCTTTCTTAAGGAGAGAAAAGAAACAGTAGTCCCAGAAACCGAAGAAGGATCCAGTCGCCAGAAGATATATGAGGAACATAAGGCACGGTACCGATGCTCCCAGGATAAAGGCGCCCGCCTTCTTCCCCTTCTGCTCTTTTCCCTTTATCAGCAGTATGAGACAGGCTATCGTCAGAAATACTCCCGTGGTCTGCCGGGACAGTATACCCAGGGCACAGAAGATCCCCAGGGCATGGCCTGTATGGGGTGTATATTCTTTTTTCAGAAGTACATATGATGTCAGGATAAAGAAGAACAGGAGTGTGTTATATGTGGCAACATCAAAGAAGATGATGCCCAGGACAGTTGCAAATATTGAATAAGCTGCTCCCAGTTCCTTCCTGGCCGTCTCATAGAAGAACAATGCTGTTGCTGAGAGCATCAGGGATGAGACTATCCTGTACATGAGAAGTGTCCTGGAAAGCCTCAGGGGAAGGGACATCAGCATGAAAAACAGTGGCATCTGGAGCATGTTATAGTCCCTGTAGGGGATATATCCCATGGCAAGGCCCCTGGAAAGATCGTAGTTCCAGAGTTCGTCCGCAAGTCCCAGGGGGCGCAGGAGCTGTCTGGCAAATACCATTACCAGAACCACGGCTCCGACTATTATCCTGTCCTTTGTGTACTTCTTTTCCATCTTATCCTCCATCCTTTATCTGAACCTGAGCACCAGGAAGATGAACAGTGCTATATGGAGCACCAGGAAGATGGGCACCGGGATAGTGAACTGAAGGTGCTTTGTCTTATGTCTGAAGATCTGCATGGAGAGGTATCCTCCCAGGGCACCTCCGATAAAGCAGCACCCAAGAAGGGCCGCTTCGCTTATCCTCCACTTTCCTTTTTTCGCCTTGCTCTTGTCCACGGCAAAGAGGATGAAGGTCCAGAGGTTTATCACTGCATAGTAGATCATAAGGAACTTTATCATGTGACCGCCTTTCAGTTCAGATCGGAACTAAGTGAATTGGGAATGCCACGGGGACCTCTTATGGCAAAGATGCCATATTCGTCACGGAGGACTTCGAAGGTGAAATCACCGGGATCGTAACGTTTTATGAGCTTCATGCGCATGAGGGCCTTTATGGAGAGATTACTGTCCTCATATTCGTAGGGGATATCCGTTTTCGTGATCCTGCACTTAAACAGGATGGCGGATACCGGAGCTGCAACATAGAGGTATACCGTATCCCCAACCTTTATGCCTGCCCCCTGCTTCCAGTCCGCCTCATCGGTATCGTCAAAGATATGCTCCGCATCGTAGAACTTGGGGTTGGCAGGTACTATCCACTCCTTGGGAGGGCGGTCCTTTACTACTCTCCTTCTAGGGGACGTGGCGGCAAAGCTCACGTCTATAAGGTCAGATATCTTTTCCATGGGCACCGTGCCGTCCAGAAGGACAGATACCCAGTGCTTCTTGTTCATGTGGTATGAGGGGAATATCCCTTCCTCATGGGTGATCATGTCGTGGAGGATGGGATCATCGATCTTGAGGTTCATGGCATGGACAGGCTCATCGGTATCAAAGCCGAACCTGGACCTTTTTACGCTCATCACCAGGGCAAACCATTTTTTGTTGTCCTGATGCCTGAAGACCGCAGAATCATCGTTGGCCCAGGGGTAGTCCGGGTCTGCACCGTACTGGCTCTTTATATATCCGAAAACACTGTCTTTATACATGGGTATATTGTAACACAGAGGAACGTGACACACGGGGACGTATCTCGACTGACATGCAAAGTGTGTCACCAAGAGATACGTCCCCATGTGCCAAAGTGTGTCACCAAGAGATACGTCCCCGTGTGTCACTTGCAACCTTCCCTGTTTTTTTCCGTGTATATAGATATAGAGGAGGTTTTTATATGAAAACTTTTAAGCGTGCCGGAACTGTTTTGCTGGTATTATTAATGGCTTTGAGTCTTTTTTCCTGTTCTAAGGACACCCGTAAAAAAGACAGGAAGGACAGGGAACCTTCCTCTGATCCGGAAAAGCCCATTTCCCTTCCCATAGACGAAGACGAGCATGTTATCTTCTATGAGCACAGCTGCAATTACGCCTGGGGCGCATATGAGTACGGCCGGTGCATTACAAACAAGTGCAACGTCTACGAGTTTTCCGACTATGACAGGATCTCCAATGATTATCTGGCTAATTTTGATTTCTGCATCGGATGTCTGTCCCCTTCCTATACGTTAGAGGAAGACTTTGTTAACGATATGTATGAGCTGGCCTGTGATCTTGATCCTTCGGCTGAATATATAGAAGATTTCTTTGCATATGACGCAGGAGACAGTTACTACTATTTTGTAACAGATGATGGCCAGTCCATCCAGTTCATGAACGAAGGATGCTATAAGGGAAGTCTTAAGGGAGCTCCAGACGAACTTCTGGGTATGTGGCAGGAGATGTTTAACCACATAGAGACCTCTTACAACAATGATCCGCCCTACGACATCTACTCAAGTTCTGATTGTCTGAGAAGCTGGACCGTGTCTGATATGGATGTGGACGACGGCAAATATTCCTTCGATTCAACCGGCGATCTTCTCTACTTCCTTACAGAGAATAACATCCCCGTCTCCGATGAGGATCTGCAGGCCATAGAAGCCAGGGATGAGTATCTTCAGTACAACGGTAAGATCTTCCTGGATATAGACAGCAATGCCGGCAGTCTACAGAGTGTCTTCTTTGTAGATGAGGATAACCGCATATGTTACTTCGACCACATGCCCGGCGCATTCCAGACTGATCCTTCTGATACAGTTATCTCCATATATATGTGGAACTCCTGCTGGGATATTTCTAATCCCTATGAGGATCCGGAGGGTGTGGAATGGGCCCACTGGGCACCGCCCCCTGCTCCCGCACCTGATTTCCCTCCTACTACGGACGGGTCTGAGCGCCTTGTCTTCTACTATCAGTTTGAATCTCCCCTGGACTATCACACCTGCCGCGGATTCTTCGTCACAGACCAGTATAATGTCTACTACTACGAAAACGAGTGCTGGGAATACACTACCGACCGTCCCATCGACAGGTTTGAGCTGGTACAGGAGAATCTGGAGCCCTATACCACCATAGATATCGAATTCTTTAATTCCCTTTGTGCTGAAGCCGGAAACCTGGACCCTGACGAGGATTATCCGGTAAGTCTGGGGATCGATAACGGAAATGAAGGCTATGCATACTATATAGATGTGGACGGAACCATGATCCAGTATGCCACCTACGGATCTTATACCGGCAGTATGGATTCAGCTTCCACCGCTATGGTAGACATGTGGGATACCCTCTTCAATCTGGCTAACGATTCTACGGATTATAACGGATATTACAGCTGTTATACCGAAACAGATATTCCTTTTTACAGCTTTGGAGTGGATGTGGATGCCCCCTGTGGCTGCTATACATTCTCTTCCACATACGACCTTCTTACTTATCTGGAATCAGTAGGCATCACATTTACCGATGATGTTATAGAGGCCATAGAAGCTGAGGATCAGACACTGGGATACGGAAGGACCATTTTCCTTGAGATCGCGGACCTGGAAACAGCTTTCCCCAGAAATGCCATCTTCATCAATAACGTAACCGGAGAGACTTTCTTCGGCGGCTACAGCACGGATATAAGCAACGGAGGGTCCATAAGGAGCGTATCAATCGCTATTGCGCCTGATGCATTATATACTGACACTTATCTGACGCCTGATGGTGCTGAATGGTTCAGCATGTAAACCGTTTCAGCATCCCGATATATTCTTCCGTCAGGGTCGAGGGATGGATCTGTGACGGAAGGATATATCCTATCTGCATATAGTCGTCTACCTTCAGGGGCTTGGCGATGATGTGGGGACCGTTAAGTTCCTCACTGATAACGCCACTGCAGATCGTATAGCCGTTAAGACCTATAAGGAGATTAAAAAGAGTGGCCCTGTCCCTTACGATAAGTTCCTTGTCGCAATCCACAGTACTGAGTATCTCCTCCGAGAAATAAAAAGAGTTGTGACTGCCCTGCTCGTAAGAGAGTCTGGGATACGGCTTTAAGTCGTCCAAGGTCAGGCTCTTTTTATTTGCCAGGGGCGAATCCTTTCCGATGAAGACATGGGGCCTGGCCTTAAAGAGAGGATGGAAGGTCAGGCTATTGTCCCTTAAGGTCTTCCTGATGACGGTCTCATTAAATTCATTCAGATAGAGGATACCGATCTCGCTTCGAAGGTGGGATACGTCGTCGATGATGTCGTAGGTCTCCGTTTCCCTCATATGAAACTCGTACTTCTCAGATCCGGTCTTTTTCAGAAGTTCTACAAAGGCCTCTACCGCAAAGGAGTAGTGCTGGGAGGAAACACAGAACCTGAGCTTTCCTCTCTCCTTACCTGTATATCTCTCATTTATAAGATCTGTCTGGTCCAGCACCTGTCTGGCGTAGCCCAGGAACTCCTCGCCTTCAGTGGTGACTTCTATTCCCTTGTTGCTCCTGGTAAAGATGGTTATATCAAATTCCTTCTCCAGTTCGTTAATAGCGGAAGTCAGACTGGGCTGGGCGATAAAGAGCTTTCTTGCAGCCTCTGTCATGTTGCCTGTATCTGCTACCGTAACTACATATCTAAGCTGTTTTAAAGTCATCTGTTTTCCCTCTGATTTTATAGATTTCTCTACGATAATACCATCTACTATAGATTTTATCTATGGTCAACTCCAAAAAACATGTATTATACCTACTACTCCCATAGGTTTATACTGCATCTATCAAAAAATTAAGGAGAATATGAATATGAAAACATCAGTAGTTGGATTTCCCAGGATCGGAAGAAACAGGGAATTAAAGTTCGCCTCAGAAAAGTATTTCCGTGGCGAGATCACAGAAGCAGAACTTCTTGAGGCAGGTAAGGCCCAGAGAGAGTTCGGTATCCTTACCCAGAAAGAGGCAGGCATCGACCTGATCCCTGTAAATGATTTCTCTTTCTATGACAATGTACTTGATACTGCATTCCTCTTTAATGTAGTACCCGCAAGATATAAGGAGCTGGGTCTCTCCCCCATCGATACTTATTTTGCAGCAGCAAGAGGATATCAGGGCGAAAAGGGCAACGTTAAGGCCCTGGCCATGAAGAAGTGGTTCAATACAAACTACCATTACATCGTTCCCGAGTTTGAGGATGATACGGTCATCGCCCTTTCCGGAACAAAGCCCGTGGATTCACTCCTTGAGGCAAAGGCACTGGGAGTTGAGGCAAA
>CACXGG010000291.1 GCA_902767145.1 Oscillospiraceae bacterium
AAAGGCTTACGAGATCGTTGAAGAGTACAAGGGTACCGATCTCTGCGGCAAGTCCTACGAGCCTCTTTACGAGGGCGCAGGTATTGAGGCCCGGGACCAGAAGAAGAAGGCCCACTACATCGTAGCTGATGACTATGTAACCATGGAGGACGGTACCGGTATCGTTCATATCGCTCCCGCTTTCGGTGAGGACGACGCAAGGGTCGGAAGAGAGAACGACCTTCCCATGGTCCAGTTCGTAAATACAAGAGGTGAGCTCACAGAGGGCGCTCCCTTCGCAGGAACCTTCGTAAAGGATGCAGATCCCATGATCATCAAGGATCTTGCCGAAAAGGGACTTCTTTTCGACGCTCCCAAGTTCGAGCACGATTACCCGTTCTGCTGGAGATGCGACACACCCCTTATCTACTATGCAAGAAGTACATGGTTCATTGCCATGAGCAACGTCAGGGACGAGCTCCTTAAGTCCAACTCCATGGTCAACTGGTATCCCGAGTCTATCAGGGACGGCCGTATGGGCAACTTCCTTGAGAACGTTATCGACTGGGGTATCTCCCGTGAGAGATACTGGGGTACACCCCTTCCCGTATGGGAGTGCGAGTGCGGCAAGAGACACTGCATCGGTTCCATCGAGGAACTGAAGTCCATGAGTGACGACTGCCCCGAGGATATCGAGCTCCACAAGCCCTACGTTGACAATGTTCATATCAGATGCCCTGAGTGCGGCGGAAAGATGACGAGAGTACCTGAGGTCATCGACTGCTGGTTCGACTCTGGTGCAATGCCCTTCGCCCAGTACCACTACCCCTTTGAGAATAAGGAATTCTTCGAGGCACACTATCCCTGCCAGTTCATCTCAGAGGCTCTGGATCAGACGAGAGGATGGTTCTACTCCCTTATCGCAGAGAGTACTGTGCTCTTCGGCAGGAGCCCCTTCGAGAACTGTATAGTAATGGGTCTCGTCCAGGATAAGGACGGCATCAAGATGAGTAAGCACAAGGGCAACGTAGTTGATCCCTGGGATGTCCTCAACAAGCAGGGTGCCGATGCTGCAAGGTGGTATTTCTACCGTGCGAATGCGCCCTGGCTCCCCAGCCGTTTCTCCGAGGATGCAGTCAAGGAGGGACAGAATAAGTTCATCGGAACATACTGGAACACATACGGTTTCTATATCACATATGCCGAGATCGACAACTTCGATCCCACAAAGTATGAGCTCAACAAGGACGGCCTCTGCGCTATGGACAGATGGATCCTTTCCAAGCTCAACACCCTCATCAAGACAGTCGATGCCAAGATGACAGCATATGACATCACCGGTTCTGCAAGACTTCTTCAGGATTTCATCGAGGATCTTTCCAAGTGGTATATCAGAAGAGGCCGTGAGAGATACTGGGCAGGTGATATGACCCAGGATAAGATCGATGCCTACATGACACTCTATACAGTCCTTGAGAGCTTCACAAGACTCTCTGCACCTTTCATTCCTTTCGCAACAGAGGCTGTATACCAGAATATGGTAAGGAGCGTTGACAAGGAGGCACCCGATTCCGTACATCTCTGCTCCTATCCCGTAGCAGACGAGTCACTTATCGATACAAAGCTCGAGCAGGAGATGGATCTTGTAAGAAAGATCTCCGAGCTCGGACGTTCTGCAAGAGAAGCAGCAAATATCAAGATCAGACAGCCTCTTTCCGAGGTATTCGTAGTATCTGACATCGGGCTCGACAAGGAGTACGAGGATATCGTTCTCGGAGAGCTCAACATCAAGAAGCTCACAAGGCTCGACAGCGATGCCGATCTTATGGATTTCTCCTTTAAGCCCCAGCTCCGCACCTGCGGAAGAAAGTTCGGACCTAAGCTCAATGCCGCCAAGGAGGTCATCGCAAACCTTCCCGGCAAGGAGACCATGGCTAAGCTTGAAGAGGGAAGTGTCACCATCACAGTTGACGGTGAGGATTTCGAGATGACAAAGGACGACTTCCTTGTGGAGACTGTACAGCCCGAGGGCCTTTCCACCCAGTCTGACAGGGACGTTACAGTATCCCTTAAGACAGCTCTTACAGACGAGCTCATCGAAGAGGGTTACGTAAGAGAGATGATCTCCAAGCTTCAGAACCTCCGTAAGAGCACAGGCCTTGAGGTTACTGACAGGATCGTCCTCAACTACAGCGGCAACGATATGCTTGCCGGTGTTATCGAAAAGAACAAGGACACCATCGCATCCGTAGTTCTTGCTACCGAGATCGCGCCCGGTGAACAGGGAACGAAGGAGGAGTCTGACATCAACGGTCAGAAGATCTTCTTCTCGATTAGAAAGGCTTGATAAAAAATGCTGGTTGAACTGTTAAGAGGTGATTTTTCGGGCAAGGAAGTAGCATTCTATCTCATAATAATGCTCATTGCCCTGTCCCTTTCCTTCTCCGTACACGAATTCATGCATGCCCTTGTGGCCACATGGCTCGGTGACGATGTCGCCAAGAACCAGGGAAGGGTCACCCTTAACCCCATAGCCCACCTGGATCCCATAGGTACTCTCTGTATCCTTATCGCAGGATTTGGATGGGGAAAGCCCGTACAGTACAACCCCAATAACCTTACGAGGTTCAAGAGCAAGAAGTGGATGTGCATCATGGTGCACCTGGCAGGCGTCACCGGAAACTTTATACTGGCTCTCATAAGCGGTATCATCAGCACCATCCTGTTCTTTGTCCTCGACCAGGATTCACCTGTAGTCATCGCCATCATGGCGACTCTTTCATATACAGAGCTCTTCTGTCTTGGCCTTCTTGCCTTTAACCTTATACCTATCCCGCCCCTGGACGGATTCCACGTCCTGGAGGAGCTCCTTCCTTACAAGGTAAAGTATAAGGACGGCTACAGAAAGTTTACACACTACGGCCCCATGGTCCTTATGGGACTTATCATGCTGGGATCCCTTACCGGAATAGACTTCTTCGGCATCATCATGGGTATCATCGAACTTCCCTTCGATATCATAATCATGCTGGTGAAGATACTTATCTCTTCCGTATTCTTCGGGGA